>NZ_JBHYKH010000579.1:0-5457 GCF_042741275.1 Streptomyces sp. NPDC058964 | reverse complement strand
GGGAGCGCCGGCGGGGTGGCCCGCTCCTGCCACACCGCCCGGAGCCACCCGGTGGCCCGGGTACCGGACCCCACCAGCCCCCGGGACGAGGCCTGGCCCCCGACGACACCCCCGTCGCCGTCGAGGCCCAGGCGGTAACGGGCCGTCTGGTGTCCGGCCGCCCCCAGATAGATCTCGTTCAGCGCGACCAGGCGCTGTGTGTCGTCCGCGACGGCCTCGACCATCGTGAGCTCGTCGACGGCGGTGCCCCGGGCCAGGACGGCCGGCAGCAGTGCCGCCGCGTCCGCGGACCGGTGCCGGACGAGCACGCCGGGGTTGCGGCCGGGATCGGTGTCGATGCCAAGGACCGGCTGGCCCACAAGGTACTTGGCCGCGTTCGCCACCAGCCCGTCCTGGCCGACCACGACCACCACGTCCTCGGGTGCGAACAGGAACCGGTCCAGATCGGCCCGCTCCACGCGGCTCTGCCGCCAGGTCAGCGGCACCGCCGCGGCGACCTCGGCCAGGGCCCGCCGGGTGCGGTGGTGGCGCTCGGCGACCTCGTCGATGTCGCGGCCCCGGGAGGCGAGGAAGAAGGCGGCCTGTCCGTGCGTGCCGTGCCGGGCCACCAGCTCCTCGTACTCCGTGGTGCGGTGGACCAGCACGGCGCGCGGCGCGAGACTCACTCCTGTGCCCCCTGGCCGCCGAGCTTCGCCAGCAGCCCGGTGAGCACGTCCGGCGACACGGTCACGCTGTCGATCCGGGGCAGGTTCTCCGCCAGCCGGGTCGCCGTCAGGGCGTGCAGCGTCGCCACGCCGTCGACTCCGGCGTCCGCGTGCACGCGCAGCCAGGCGGCCTGTGCCTGCGCCCGCGCCTCGCCGACCTCGCGCGCGCCCTCGGCCTCGGCGCGGGCGACACGATCCCCACGGGCCGCCTCCCCCTCCGCCAGCCGGGCCGTCCGCCCGGCCTCCGCCTCCGCGAGCAGCGTGGTGCGCCGCGCCTCGGCGTCGGCCAGCCGCACCGACCGGTCCGCCTCGGCCTCCGCGAGCTTGACCGAACGGGCCGCCTCGGCCTCGGCGAGCCTGACCGTGCGGGCCGCCTCCGCCTGTGCGCGCACCGCGTCCGCCGCGGCGTGCTCCTCCGCCTCGCGGCGGGTGTTCGTGCCGCGCTGTTCGACCAACTGCTCCTCGCGGCGGGCGAGTTCGATCTGGCTGGCCAGCTCGTTCTCGGCGATCGTGCGTTCGCGCTCGACGGCCACCGCCCGCCGCTCGTAGGTGGCCCGGTCGGCCTCCTGCTGGATCTGCTCCCGGGCCGGGGTGCGCAGCGCCCGCTCCACCTCCGGCTCGGGCCGCAGCGCCACCACGCGGACCGCGACCACCTCGATGCCGGTGGCCGGGAGGCGGGGCTCCGCCCCCAGCCCCTCCGTGATCCGCTCGCGCACCGCGCTCACCCCGTCGACCAGCGCCGATGCCAGCGGCGTACGGGCGAGGACGGCCAGCGCGTGCTGCTGGGCGGTCTCCGTGAGCAGCGTGCCCAGCTGCTCCAGCGGGGCGCCCCGCCACACGCCCGTGTCGGGGTCGATGGAGAAGTCCAGGCGGGCGGCGGCGACGGCCGGGTCGCTGATCCGGTAGGTGACCGTCGCCTGCACGGTCACGTCCTGGAAGTCGGACGTGCGGGCGTGGAAGGTCATCGCCAGCTCCCGGTCGTCGACCGGCACCTCGGACAGCGCGGCGGTCAGTGAGCGGAACCAGAAGCTGAGCCCCGGGCCGTCGTGCGCGAGCTCGCCCGAGCGGTGGTGTCTGATGTGCGCCGTCGGAGCGCCGCGCAGATGGCGCCAGCCCAGGCGCCGGGTGATGTCGGCCATGGAACCCCCTCGCTTTTCGTCATGCAGACGATAACCGGGCCGATGGCTTGTCGTCAATAGGACGAAAACAAGAAGACGCGAAAACGGTCGAGCAGAGGGTGGAGGCGGTCCCACATGGTCAGGATGGATGCATGGGATTCCACGTCGACTCCGAAGCCGGGCGGCTGCGCCGCGTCATCCTGCACCGGCCCGATCTCGAGCTCAAAAGGCTCACCCCCAGCAACAAGGACGCCCTCCTCTTCGACGACGTGCTGTGGGTGCGCCGGGCGCGCGCCGAGCACGACGGGTTCGCCGACGTGCTGCGCGACCGCGGTGTCACCGTCCACCTCTTCGGTGACCTGCTCACCGAGGTGCTGGAGATCCCGGAGGCCAGGACACTCGTCCTGGACCGGGTCTTCGACGAGAAGGAGTACGGCCCCCTGGCCACCGACCACCTCCGGGCGGCCTTCGAGACCCTGCCCGCGCGCGAGCTGACCGAGGCCCTGGTCGGCGGCATGACCAAGCGGGAGTTCCTGGACGCGCACACGGAGCCGACCTCCGTCCGCTTCCACGCGATGGACCTCGACGACTTTCTCCTCGGCCCGCTCCCCAACCACCTCTTCACCCGGGACACCTCCGCCTGGATCTACGACGGAGTCGCCATCAACGCCATGCGCCTGCCCGCCCGGCAGCGCGAGACCGTGCACTTCGAGGCGATCTACCGGCACCACCCGCTGTTCCGGGAAGAGGGATTCCGGGTCTGGTCCGAGGGGCAGGCCGACTATCCGTCCACCATCGAGGGCGGCGACGTCCTGGTGATCGGCAACGGCGCGGTCCTGATCGGCATGAGTGAGCGCACCACCCCGCAGGCCGTGGAGATGCTCGCGCACAAGCTGTTCGCCGCCGGGTCGGCGCGTACGATCGTCGCGCTCGACATGCCCAAGCGGCGCGCCTTCATGCACCTCGACACCGTGATGACGATGGTCGACGGCGACACCTTCACCCAGTACGCGGGCCTCGGAATGCTCCGCTCGTACACGATCGAACCGGGCGCCGGCGAGAAGGAGCTGAAGGTCACCGACCATCCGCCCGAGCACATGCACCGCGCGATCGCCGCCGCCCTCGGGCTGAGCGAGATCCGCGTCCTGACCGCCACCCAGGACGTGCACGCGGCCGAGCGCGAGCAATGGGACGACGGGTGCAACGTCCTCGCCGTCGAACCCGGGGTCGTCGTCGCCTACGAGCGGAACTCCACCACCAACACGCATCTGCGCAAGCAGGGCATCGAGGTGATCGAGATTCCGGGCAGCGAGCTGGGGCGCGGCAGGGGCGGGCCGCGCTGCATGAGCTGTCCGGTGGTCCGGGAGGCTGTATAGAAATGTGGAACGTCGTATAGACTTCCATCCGTCCTGTGTTCCCGTACCCCTGGAGCGCCCCCCATGGCGACAGTCCCGACCGCCCTCGCCGGCCGCCACTTCCTCAAGGAACTGGACCTCACCGAGGAGGAGTTCCGCGGTCTGGTCGAGCTGGCCGCGGAGCTGAAGGCGGCCAAGAAGGCGGGGGCCGAGACGCAGTACCTGCGGGGCAGGAACATCGCGCTGGTCTTCGAGAAGACCTCGACGCGCACCCGGTGCGCGTTCGAGGTCGCCGCCGCCGACCAGGGCGCCTCGACGACCTACCTCGACCCCTCGGGCTCGCAGCTGGGTCACAAGGAGTCCGTGAAGGACACCGCACGCGTGCTGGGGCGCATGTTCGACGGGATCGAGTACCGGGGCGACAGCCAGCAGAAGGTCGAGGAGCTGGCCGCCTACGCCGGGGTCCCCGTATACAACGGCCTGACCGACGAGTGGCACCCCACCCAGATGCTCGCCGACGTGCTCACCATGACCGAGCACTGCGACAAGCCGCTGACCGGGATCGCCTTCGCCTACCTCGGCGACGCCCGCTACAACATGGGCAACTCCTACCTCGTCACCGGCGCCCTGCTCGGCATGGACGTCCGTATCGTCGCGCCCCGGCTGCTGTGGCCGGACGAAACGATCGTCGAGGTGGCCCAGCAGCTCGCCGGCGCCTCCGGTGCCCGGATCACCCTCACCGACGACGTCAAGGAGGGTGTACGCGGCGCCGACTTCATCGCCACCGACGTGTGGGTGTCGATGGGCGAGCCCAAGGAGGTCTGGGACGAGCGCATAGCGCTGCTCGGCCCGTACGCCGTGACGATGGACGTGCTGCGCGCCACCGGCAACGACGACGTGAAGTTCCTGCACTGCCTGCCGGCCTTCCACGACCTCGGCACCGCCGTCGGCCGTGAGATCCACGAGCGGCACGGACTGACCGAGCTGGAGGTCACCGACGAGGTGTTCGAGTCCGAGCACTCCGTCGTATTCGACGAGGCGGAGAACCGGATGCACACGATCAAGGCCGTCCTGGTGGCCACCCTCGGGCGGCACGCCTCACACGGCGTTGCCTGACCGGCCTCACCACGCCTTATCCTGACCGACGGCCCGGCGCCACCCCTGCCACGGCCGCCGCAGCGATCGACACCGGATCGCGCCCGCACCACCAGAAACGAGCACCACCCGCATGCCCGCTCAGCCCACCAAGCTGCGTATCAAGTCCCCCGCCCTGCTGGTAGCCGAATCCGGCGCCGACCGCGAAGGCCACGGCCTCAAGCGCACGATGGGCCTGTTCCAGCTGATCTGCTTCGGCATCGGCGCGATCGTCGGCACCGGCATCTTCGTCGGCCTCTCCGACTCGGTCGCGCAGGCCGGCCCGGCGGTCGTCGTCTCCTTCGTCCTCGCCGCGATCACCTGCGTCTTCACCGCCTTCTCCTTCGCCGAGCTGGGCGGCGCGATACCGGTCTCCGGATCGTCGTACTCCTTCGCCTACGCGGGCCTCGGCGAGTCCACCGCCTTCCTCGTCGGCTGGTGTCTGCTCCTGGAGTACGGCATCTCGATCTCGGCCGTCGCCGTCGGCTGGAGCCAGTACGTCAACGAGCTGCTGCGCAGCCTCACCGGCTGGCAGCTCCCGGCCGCGCTGTCCGCCGGTCCGGGCGGGAACGGGATCGTCAACCTGCCCGCCGTGATCGTGATCGCCATGGCCTCGGTGCTGCTGGTGCGCGGCGTGCGCGAGAGCGCCCGGGCCACCGCCGCCATGGCCGCGGTCAAGCTCGTCATCCTCGTCGCCTTCTGCGCCATCGGCTACAGCGCCTTCAAGGACGGCAACCTCACCCCCTTCTCCCCTGCCGGGCTCGGCGGCATCGGCGCGGGCACCACGGCCGCCTTCTTCTCGTACATCGGCTTCGACGCCGCCTCCACGGCCGGCGAGGAGGCCAAGAACGCCCAGCGCGACCTGCCCCGCGCGATCATGCTGTCCCTGGTCATCGTGACGGTGCTGTACGTCCTCGTCGCCGCCGTCGCCGTCGGTGCCCGCCCGTGGCGCACCTTCACCGACTCCGAGGCCTCCCTCGCCCAGATCATGACCGACGTCACCGGGCAGGACTTCTGGGGGACCCTGCTGGCCTTCTGCGCGGTCGTCGCCATCGCCATCTTCTCTTTCTATTATAAACATCTCAGAGCCCACGATACATGTTACAATAGCTGGTGGAGGGGTAGGGGGGGGAGGGGGTGGGGGTT
>NZ_JBHYKH010000578.1:0-5462 GCF_042741275.1 Streptomyces sp. NPDC058964 | reverse complement strand
CTCCAGGGCGCCGTTCGCCTGGAGATCCGCCAGCGTGCGACGCAGGTTGCCCACCACCGCAGAGATCATCCGGCGCAGTGCCGACCGCTCGCGCGGCTCGGACTCCGGATCGCGGCTGGTGAACCGCAGATCCGGCTCGGCCAGGCGCAGGCCGCTCTCCCGGGCCGCCAGCAGACGCAGATCGTCGGTGGAGGCGACCCCGGCCGCCGCCAGCAGTCCGTCGAGGTCCGCGGCGCTCGCGTCGGCCGCCCGCAGCAGTTGACCCGGGCGCCGCTCCAGCGAGGCCGGGTAGTCCTCCGCCAGCACCTCGAACAGGCGCTGCGCGGCGGGGCCGCACAGCACGGCGGCCGCACGCAACAACTCGAGGGTCGGCGTCGGCGCCAGCGGTCCGGTCACTGCTCACCCCTCCTGCTCAAGGCAGCCCACACCCGCGGGTTTGGCTGCTGAACGGCATCTCTGCTGACAGTTAAACGGCGGCGTCAGATTGCTTGATCTAAGCGATGCGTGAGTCTTACTGTCGCCGCATGACCTCGTCAAGAGCCACCGGCGCGGAAAACTCTTCGGCCGATCCCCCCACCTCGCAGCAGAACTCGCGTCGCGCCACGGACAGTTCCGTACAACCCGACGACGAACCGGACAGCAGGGCAGGAAAGACCGACCCCACGGACACCGGTCGAGGTGCGCCGCCGGACAGCACGGACTCCGGTCGAGGCGCGCCGCCCGAACGGGCGGACACCGGCGACGTGCTGGCCGCCTCCGTCGCCCGTGTCCGCCGCGCCGCCGGCCTCACCCTGAGCGCGGTGGCGACCCGCGCCGGTGTCTCACCGGCCTACGTCTCGCAGATGGAGTCCGGCGCCGCCAACCCCACGGTCCGCACCCTCGCCCAGATCGCCGACGCCCTCGGCGCCACCCCCGCCGAACTCCTCGGCGGAACCGGCCCGGTCACCCTCGCAGCCGCCCCCGCCTTCCTGCCGCGCTTCGCCCCGGCACCCCTGCTCGCCCAGGCCGACGGCCACCACGGCATCTGGGACCTCACGGCCCCCGGCGCCAGCCGGATCGGAGCCCGGCTGCTCCACGCCGACCTCGGCGACCACGACCACCCCACAGCCCACCCCGGCGAGGAGTTCGCGCTCGTCCTCGCCGGCTCCTGCCGGGTCTCGGTGGGCGGCGCCGTACGGCTGCTGCGCCGCGCCGACAGCTGCCACTTCGCCGCCACCGACGAACACCACTTCACCGACCCCAGCGACGACCTGCTGATGCTGGTCGTCCTCACCGAGGAGTAGCCGTGTCCACCGCTCCCTCCCCGCCCGCACCACGCGCGGGGACCCCGCTGCCCGACGGACTGGCCGCGGCCGCCTCCCCCGAGACCGCCCCCGAGGTGTGGCCGCTGACCGCCCGCACCGTCGATGGCCGGCTGCACGTGGGCGGGGTCGCCCTGGACGACCTGGCCGACGCCTGCGGCACCGCGCTGTACGTGGTGGACGAGGCCGACTTCCGCCACCGGGCCCGGCTGTGGCGCGAGTCCGGCGCGGACCGGGTGCACTACGCCTCCAAGGCGTTCCTGTGCGCGGAGATGGTCCGCTGGGTCGACTCCGAGGGACTGCACCTGGACGTGTGCAGCGGCGGCGAACTCCGGCTCGCCGTGGACACCGGCTTCGACGCCGCTCGGATCGTCTTCCACGGCAACAACAAGTCCGTAGCCGAATTGGAGGCCGCCGTCGCCCACGGCGTCGGCGTGGTGGTCGTCGACTGCCTGGAGGAGATCGACCGGCTCGCGCGCGCTGCCGCGGCGGCCGGCCGCATCCAGGACGTCTACGTCCGGATAGCCCCCGGCGTCGCCGCCGAGACCCACGACTACATGGCCACCGGCGGCGACGACGTCAAATTCGGCTTCCCGGTGCGCGGCGGCCACGCCGAGCGGGCCGTGCTCGCCGTCGCGGCGCGCCCCTCGCTGCGGCTCGCGGGGGTGCACTCCCACATCGGCTCGCAGATCACCGCCACCGAGGGACTGACGCTCGCCGCCGAACGGGTCGCCGCCTTCGTCACCCTGCTCGCCGAGCGGCACGGCATCACGGTCGCGGAGATCGACCTCGGCGGCGGCGCAGGCATCCCCTACCTGCCGGGCCAACCCCGCCTGGACCCGGCCGCGTTCACGGCCGCCCTGCGCGTCGGCCTGGAACAGGTGCTGCCCGGCTCACCGATACGGCTCGCCGTCGAGCCCGGCCGGGCGATGATCGGCACCGCCGGGGTGACGCTCTACCGCGTCGGCGCCGTCAAGGACGGGCTGCGCCGCCGGTTCGTCTCCGTCGACGGCGGCATGAGCGACGCCCTGCGCCCCTCCCTCTACCTCGCCCGTTACACCGCGTGGACCGCCAACCGTCCCGCCGAGGGCGAGCCGGTGCATGCCGTGGTCGTCGGTCGCCACTGCGAGAGCGGGGACGTGGTCGTGCCCGATATCGCCCTGCCGGAGGACATCGCCGCCGGGGACCTCCTCGCGGTCCCCGCCACCGGCGCCTACCACCACGCCATGGCCAGCAACTACAACGCCCAGCCCCGGCCTGCCGTCGTCGCCGTACGCGACGGCCGTGCCCGCCTCATGGTCCGCCGGGAGACCCCGGAGGACCTGCGCCGCCGCGACGCCCACGGTGACCCGGTGCAGCTGACTGCCGGGTGACCCCGGCGGGGTCCCTGTCCGCCTGGCCCCGGCCGCCCTCCAGCCGGATCCAGGCACACCTGTCGCTCACGCGGCTGCGTGCGGGGCTTGCCGCGGGCGCCGCCGAGCCGGCAGTTCAGCCCCGGGCCCTTCCCTCAGGGGCCGGTGCCCCGCGCTCACAGCCCCCGCCCACGGCAGCCCACCGCCCGCACCGCCGCCCAACTCCCCCTCACGTACTCGGAGTTACCCGATGTCCACCGCGCCGCACCTGCCCTACGGCAGCTGGCCGTCCCCGATCACCGCCGAAGCGGTCGCCGACGCCTCCGGATCCACCTCCTGGCCCTCCGGGGCCGGCGAAGAGAACTGGTGGTGCGCCTCCGACCCGGCCACTGCTAGCGTAAGGCTGCTGCGCAACGCCCCCGGCCACGAGGAGCCCGTCCCGGTGCTCGCCCCCGGCGTCTCCGTGCGCAACCGCTCCCTCGGCTACGGCGGCAAGCCGTACTGGGTACGCGCCGCGGACCCGGCCACAGGCAGCCACCTGCTGGTCTTCACCGACCACCGCGACCAGCGGCTGTACCGTGCCGAGGTGCCCCGCCTCAGGGTCGCCGAGGACAACGCGTTCCCGGCGCCCGTGCCGCTCACCCCGGCCGACCCGCCCGACCGGGAGACCTGCTGGGCCGACCCGGTGACCGGCCCGGACGGGACCGAGGTGTGGTGCGTGCGGGAGACCACCCGCGCCGCCACCGGACCGCACGACGCCGACCCGGCCGTCCGCACCGTGCGCGAGATCGTCGCCGTACCGCTGTCCGGTGCTGCCGCCGACGACCCCGGCGCGCTGCGCGTAGTGGCCCGCTCGCACCACTTCCTGTGCGGGCACCGGCTCTCCCCGGACAGTGGGCGGCTCGCCTGGATCGGCTGGGACCACCCCCATATGCCATGGGACAGCTCGGAGTTGATGGTCGCCGAGCTGCGCGACGGCGTCGCGGGCGAACCCGTCCGGCTGCTCGGCGGCAGCCACGACGGCACCGAGGTCTCCGTCTCTCAGGCCGAATGGGCGGGCCCCGACACCCTATACGCCATGGCGGACCCGGACGGCTGGTGGAACCTGCACCGCGTCGACCTGGCCACCGACCGGCTGACGCCCACCGCGATCACCAACGTCCTTCCCCTCCAGGAGGATTGCGCCGGTCCCATCTGGCGCGTCGGCGCGAGCTGGTTCGCCGTTACGCCGTACGGCGTGGTGCTGCCGCACGGCAACGGCCCGCAACAGCTGTCCCGTTGGCGGCCCGAGGACGGCGAACTGACCGAACTCACCGTCGGCTGGAGCAGCTTCCAGGCAGACCTCTGGTCGGACGGCGAACGGATCCTGGTCCGCGCCGCCGACCCGGCCCTCGGCTCCGCGCTGCTGTCGGTGTCCCTGGCCCCCGGCTCCGGCCCGGCCCGACGCACCAGGCCCAAGTCACAGGACCCGCTGGACCCTTGGCAACCCCGGCCCGAACGCCGCACCGTCTACGACGTGCAGGGCCGACCCGTCCACTTCGTGCTGCACCGGCCCACCCACCCCACCGCCACCGCACCCGAGGGCGAACTGCCGCCCCTGCTGGTGCAGGTCCACGGCGGCCCGACGAGTTCCACCGGCGTCACCGCCAACCTGGAGTACTCCTTCTTCACCAGCCGCGGCTTCACCGTCGCGGACGTCGACTACGGCGGCTCCACCGGCTACGGCAGGGCCTACCGCGACCGGCTGCGCGGCCAGTGGGGAGTGGTGGACGTCGACGACTGCGTCACCGTCGCCCGCGCCCTGGCTGCCGAGGGCCTGGCGGATCCTGCCCGTACGGCCGTGCGTGGCGGCTCGGCCGGAGGCTGGACCACCCTGGCCTGTCTGGTCCACACCGAGGTCTTCTGCGCGGGAACGGTCCTCTACCCGATCAGCGACCCGGCACGATGGCGGGCCGACCAGACCCACGACTTCGAGTCCCGCTACGTGGACACCCTCGTCGGTGTCCTCCCGCAGGACCGGGCTCGATTCGACAGGATCTCACCCGCCGCGAACGCCGACCGCATCACTGCGCCGCTGGTGATGCTCCAAGGCGCGGACGATGTCATCTGCCGCCCCGATCAGGCCATGTGCATCGTGGACAACCTGGCCGAAAACGGAGTGTGGCACCGCTTCCTGCTCTTCGAGGGCGAGGGACACGGCTTCCGCCGCGCCGACAGTGTCCGCCGCTCCCTGCTGGCCGAAGTCGCCCTCTACCGCGAGGTCCTCGGCGCCCACATCGCCCCCGACGTCCCCTTGGACGCCGACGCCCTGTGATCCGGGACGGCCGGACGACGCCCCGTGTGTCCCCGGCCGTACGAGTGGCCGATGGTCTCTCGGCGGGGCGTGGGAGCCCCGGCTGCGCTGACGGTGGGGAAGAGGGGGCGGGGATGGTGCCGACAGGCGTAATGGGCGCCTGCGCGTCGAACATTGATGCGTAGCGCCCCTTGGTGGCCATGAGTTGGCCGTGGTGCCGTGCTCCCAGCCCGCTCTGGCTGCTGCCTTCGGCTGATGCGATGGCCGGACGGAGTCGCTGGTGTACGCCTCCGCCCGGCGTCGTTCTGTCAGCCGTGGATGTCAGATGCCTCCTGACCCGTTGCTCTGCAGATATCGGTCTATTGAGGTGATACAGGCTGTCAGGGACCCTATGAGGGCCGGTGTGGGGCTAAGAGGTCCGAACAAAGGCGTCGTACATGTCTGTAGGTGATGAGACATGTTGCGAGCCCGAGGAAGGCTTCATGGATGTCGTCCCGTCGCTCCCACCGGACGCGC
>NZ_JBHYKH010000577.1:0-5478 GCF_042741275.1 Streptomyces sp. NPDC058964 | reverse complement strand
ACACGGGCCGCCGGGGGCGCCCGGGCGGGGCCCCCCGCCCCCAGAATCCCCCGCGCGGCCAGCCCCCCCCCCCCGCGCTCCGGGCGCCCCGGGGGCCCCCCCCGCCCCCCCCCCCTTCCCGGGTTTCACTCGGTCGCCGCCGCCTTGACCGCCCCGCGCGATTCGGGCGGCGCACGGAGAGTCCCACCGGCGACAGGAGTTGCTCAGGCCTTCTCGTATGCCAGCGTCAGATCGAAGACGTCCTGGCCACTGCCGTCGAGACGAAGGACGGTGGCCCGCGCCGGGTACCCCGCAGCCACGACGGTGTAGCGGTCGCCCGCCAGATCCGTGAAGGAGTAGGAGCCGTCCTCTGCGGTCAGGGTCGTGCCGACCACATCGCCCGCCGGGTCAAGAAGCGTGATGCGTGCCTCGGAGATCGGGCGGCCGTCAGTGCTGGTGCGAACGGTGCCCCTGAGAACGGTCGCCTCGTCGAGCCGCCCCTCCGCCTCCGCGACCCCACGACGCGCGTGGCCGCCGCCGGACCGGCGCCACATGTGCCTGGCCGCATGACGCAGGGAGTGGGCGGCCACCACCACCCAGGCGACGACGAGCAGCGCATAGAACACCACGGCCGCCCAGACGAACATTTCCGAACCCGTGCGCACCGCAAGGACGCCAGTGGCCGTCACGCAGGCGCCGACCGGGAAGATGAAAGACCACCACGTGGGCGCGAATGGCAGCCCCGCCCGGATCGTCCGTACAGTCAACGCCGTGGCCAGCACCAGCCACAACATGGCGAAGCCCCACACCACAATGCCGCCCAGCAGCGCGAACACCGCGGTGCCCCGCACGTAGGACGCAGGCAGTGCGCTCGGCGACACCGTGGCCAGTGCGCCGAGCGCCGTCACCGACTGGCCCAAGGCCCCGACCCCGATCCACACCGTGGGCACCACCGTTCCAGTGGGTGCCTCATGGTGCACCAGGCGGCCGTAGATCATGGCCAGCACCAGCAGCGCCGCGACGAGCCCGAGCCCGAGCATCGCGTAGCAGCCCAGCAGCAGGGCGAGCCGCGGCTGCCCCGCCGGGGCATGCGGGACGAGCAGCGCGCCCGTGGCGGCCGAGACCATCGGCGGCACCACCGGCATCAGCCAGCCCCCGAATGCCGCGTCCGGCCCGAAGCGGTGCCGGGTGACCATCAGGTAGGGCACCGTGCACGACGTGACGAGACCGAGCACCGTGCCGAGCGACCACAGCACCCAGTCCACGTCCAGTGCCGCCTCGAGCCCGATCAGCCGACGGCCGAGCAGCAGCGCCCCGGCGCCCACCGTGAGCAGCGCCATCGGCGGCGCACCGAAGAACTGGGCCATCACCGGGTCACCTGCGTGCAACCGCAGCGCCCGCTGCCGGAGGTAACCGAGAGCCAGCAGAATCAGCAGGAGCGCGGCGCCCAGCCAGACCGCCAGGGCGGCAGTCCGCAGCCCGGGGAAACTCCGTGGCAGGGTGACCGCCGCGTTGGCGACTATGCCGGTGCCCATCACGGCCGCGAACCAACTGGGGGCGAGGAGCGGACGCTGCGTTCTGTTTGCCGTAGGGGCCGAACGGGCGGCGCACGGGGAGCAATTCATTCCCCAGACCCTATGTTCGGATTGGGGCAGCACTGTCGATCATGTCCTGATGTGAGCACGGCATGGCACACATCGGGTGGAGTCCGATCCGGCGCTCGTCGGGATCAGTGGTCCTTGGCCTCTTCGACGTCGAGGTTGAGCTGAAGTGACATGGAGACTGCCGACGCCTCGGACGACAGGGCGCTCTCGGCGGCCCCGTATTCTCGGAACATGGTCGGGGCACAGACACAGAAGACCGAACGCGGACCCGGACGGCCGCGGCAGGAACGGGTCACGGACGACACCCTCGGGGCGGTGATCGAGCTGGTGACCGAGCAGGGCGTGAAGGCGGTGACCATGGACGCCGTGGCCGCGCGGGCCGGGGTGAGCAAGCCCGCCATCTACCGGCGCTGGCCGTCCAAGCAGGCCTTGATCATCGCGGCGGCCGAGTCACGCATCGGCCCGTTGTCGGTGCCGGACCTGGGTGACATCCGGGCCGAGCTGCGCGAGGTGCTGACGGCGCGATTGGCGGCGTACCGGCTGCCGGGTACGGCGCGCCTGCTGGCGGAACTCATAGCATCGGCCACCGAGGACGGCGGGGCCCGCGGAGAGTACGTGGAGTACACGGAGCGGATGATGGCCGAGACGCGCCGCATCCTCCAGCGGGGCATCGCCCGCGGCGAGGTGCGGCCCGACGTCGACATCCGGTCGGCCGCCACGCTGGTCGCAGCGCCGCTGGTGTACCGCCTGCTGGCGGAACGTGAGCTGCCCAACGCGCGCTTCGTGGAGGACCTGGTGGATCTGGTCGTCCGGGCGGTCGGTCACCCGGAAACCTGAGGACCGCCCGCCCGTGGCCGGCGGTGTGGCGGACCCTTTCACCCGTCGTCCGGACCGAACGGTGCGGCGCAGCGACCGGCGACGAGGGTCATGGGGCGAGGCGCCGCGCGTCGCGGTCCGGGTCGATCAGTGTCACGGCGGCCGTGCCGCCGAGTGCGAGCAGTACGGCCGCGAGAAGTACGGCGTGCTGGTAGCCGGCCCGGCCCTGGGTGTCGACCGGATATCCCGTCAGAGCGGGGGCGACCAGGCCGCCCGTGGTGACGACGGCGTTCCTCAGGCCGAGGGCGCCGCCGCGGCGGCGGGCCGGGACGAGTTCGGCGACCGTGGTCACCGCGATCGTCGGCATCACCCCGCACAGGCCGAAACCGACGAGCAGGAGCAGCAGGGGGTGGGCCCGCGCGTGGTGGGACAGGACGCCGCGGCCGAGGGCGGAGACCAGCAGAGTGATGCCACCGACGCGACCGCGGGCTCCCGGCTGGTCACGCAGTGTCGCAGCAGCCATCCGGTCACTGCGGCCTGCCCCGGTGCGGTTCGCGGACGGAGGCCCCGCCGAGGGCGCGTATCTCACCGCGCACGACGGCGTGGACACCATTCGTGTGACCGGCAGCGACCGCAGCCACGACGCCATCGTCTGGGGCACCGACGAGCACGCGGAGCGGCGCCGCCCCAGGACACGCCGCTGATCGACAAGCCGTTCACGAGCGAGCTGGGCGGGGTCAGCCCGTGCATCGTGGTGCCGGGTCCGTGGAGCAGGGCGGACCTCCGCTTCCGGGCCGAACACGTCGTCACGAGCAAGATGAACAACTCCGGCCACAACTGCATCGCCAGCCAGGTGCTGGTGCTGCCCCGCTCCTGGCACGGAACCGAGCTGCTGCCGGAGGAGATGCGGAGCGTGCTGCGCGCCCTGCCGGATCGCGCGGACTACTACCCGGGGCCCATCACCGGCTCCAGGCCGTGCTCGCGGCTCACCCGCGGGCCGAACGCCACTCCGACGACAGCCGGATCTTGGTCGCGGACGTCACCGACCTCGCACGACGACATGCTGCTCACCAGCGAGGTCTTCGCCAGTGCGCTGGGTGTCCTGCGCCTGCCCGGCGAGACCCCGCACATTTCCTGCGCAGCGCCGTCGACTTCGCCAACACCGTCCTCCCGGCACGCTGGGCGCGACCCTGATCGTGCACCCCCGGACCGAAAGGACACAGCCCGGTGCGGTGGAAGCTGCCCTGGCCGAACTGCGCCACGGCACCAGCGGCGTCAACTCCTGGTCCGGCGTGGGCTTCCTGCTCGGACACACCCCTTGGGGTGCCCATCGCGGCCACCACCGGCAGGCCATGGCCCCGCTCCCGGCGGCCTGCTCACCGGCTCTCCCTCGCTGTCCCTCAAGCCTTCGTACTTCGTCACCAACCGCACCGGTCGCACCACCCTCGAACGCGTCACCCGCTTCACCACGGCGCCGAACCCCGCCCGGCTGCCGGCTGTCTTCGCCTCCGCCCTGCGCGGATGACCACGTCAACGCGAAGCGCACTCGCCCGGGAAGACCGCGACGCACTTCAGTGGCTCGCGGAGCACCGTCATCCGGGCGAGCAGCGCTTCCACCCGCGCAGCCGGGGTCCGGCACGGCCCCGTCTCCCCGTCCACGCGCAGGAGCCGGTCGGGGGCGTTGCCGGTAACCCCGGGTGCGACAGCGGCACGTCCTCGCCGCACGGCACCGGCGGGCCCCGACGCAGTCTGCGACACCGAATACTCGTCGGCCCCAACGGCTTCCCCCAGCGATCGAGACCGGTTCCGTCCTGGCAGGATGGCGGCATGGAACGCGTGCTTGGAATCGGTGGTTACTTCGTGCGGGCCGCCGACCCGTCGGCCCTGGGCGCCTGGTACCGCGACTGCCTGGGCCTGGATGCCGATGAGAACGGCTCGTGGCGTCAGGAATCCGGGCCGACGGTGTTCGCGACGTTCGAGTCCGGGACCGGCTACTTCGGGTCCCGCGCCCAGCAAACCATGCTCAACTTCCGCGTCCGCGACCTGGATGCGATGCTCGCGCAACTGCGCGCCGAGGGAGCTGACGTGGCCGAAGAGACGCAGGACATGGACGGTGTCGGTCGGTTCGGCTGGGTCACCGATCCCGAGGGCAACCGAATCGAGCTGTGGCAGCCCGCCTGACCGCGCCTTCCCGCCGATGTCGATCAACCGGTGGTTCAGCGAGCAGGCGCGCACCTGGTCCTCCGGGCGCCCCCGGTCGACCCGTGAGTGCGGGTACTCATGCTCGGACTGTGAGCACCGCTGCCCACATGACCGTCCTTGGGACGGATCCAGCCGTCGCGTGCGGCGAGCGCCCGCGTCACTTGGCGCCGTAGGCCGGCGAGGGCGGCGGGGCGCGGGGGCGAGGACGCCGGGAGGGTTGCCGCAGGCCGGCGTGGTCACACACGGCGTGGTCACACACAGTCACCAGCGCACGGCCGGCTGAGTTACCGGGCACGGCCTGGACCGAGCGACCTTGACCGGTCCAGGCCGCCTACCAGGTGACTGTCAGGCGCGTGGGGCCGCGGACGCCGGAGTGTCACGGCGTGGGGTCGTCGTCGCTGGGATCGGCCGGCGTGAGGGTGGGGCAGGCTGCGGAGAGCACGTGACGGCGTGGCGGGGCCCCGCCGGCGTCGTTCCCGCGCTCTGGAGGGGCGGACGGCCACTGTACGCGCGAACATCGAAGCACGGTCCCGCCCGGACCGCCTGGCCTTGCGAGGGGCCGACAGCGACAGGGACGAGGCGAGGATCAATGGCCCTGGAAACCGTGACCACCAGGAATTCCATGAGCTCGGCGGCGCTGCTCCGCGCCACCGCAGGGAGGAGGCGAGCGAAAGTGTCCGCTCCCGCACCCACAAGGACGATTGACCGGGCCGTGCCCGGTAGCGCCCCCGAGGCGAGTGAGGCCGAGCTGCATCCGGCGAGCGCGCCCGCCCACGCATCGTCGGCTCCCGACGAGCCGGTGTCCGGAGTGCGGCATGTCGCGGCCCGTTGACCGCCGGCCGGTCGTGGTGGGTGTCGATCCCGATCCCACCCGGCG
>NZ_JBHYKH010000576.1:4145-5490 GCF_042741275.1 Streptomyces sp. NPDC058964 | reverse complement strand
GTGGACGGGGGGCGAACCGGGGTTCGGCCCCGGAGGTGGTACAATGACGGTCGGGTGACACCAGGCTCGCAGTTTCGCATACGGGCCCGGGGCACTCCGACCTTCCCCCCGCCCGGGGCCGACCGGGCCGGGGGCCGGCTGAGCGCCCTTGTTCGGATACGCATCACGGACCGTCCACGGTGATCAGAACCTTGACGTGCTCCAGATCAAGGGAGGCGGAGAAGGCCGCAGCGGCTTCTTCCATGGGGTAGGTGGCGGTGACGATCTCGGCGGTGTCGAAGGAGCCCGAGACGATGAGGGACATGGCGACGCGATAGTCGTCGGCGGTGTACATGAGTGTGCCCTCGATGCGGATCTCCCGGTCCTGGACCAGGTCGAGGCGGACCGGCGTCGAACCTGCTGCCCCCACGCCCACCACGACCACATGGCCGCCCTTGGCCACCAGATCGGTCGCCTGGGCCATGGACTGTCCCCGGGCCACGCAGTCGAAGACGACGTCGACCGGGCCGTCGAGTGCCGCGTGGACCTGGGTGACCAGGTCAGGGGCACCGGCGGGCAGGGCCGTGTCGGCGCCGAGACGCAGCGCCCGGGCCCGTTTGCCCGGCAGCAGGTCGGTGACGGCGATCCGGGCGGCGCCCGCGTGGCGGGCGGCGATGAGCGTGAACAGTCCGATGGGGCCGGCGCCGAGGACGGCGACGGTGCGTCCGGTGAGGTCGCCGACCTTGGCCACGGCATGCACGGGGGTGGCCAAGGGCTCGACGAGGACGGCCTGGAGGTCGGTCATGCCGTCGGGAACGTGGTGGACGCGGTCCGCCGGGATGGTGAACAGGTCGGCCAGGGCACCGGGCGTCTGGCAGCCGAAGACCTTCAGCTCCTGGCAGATGTTGTAGCGGCCGGACCGGCACTGCGCGCACTGGCCGCAGTACAGGTTCGGTTCGACGATCACCCGGTCGCCGGGTGCGAAGTCCTCGGCCCCTGGGCCCGAGGCCACCACGACGCCCACCGCTTCGTGGCCGGGGCGGTAGGGGAGGTCGATGAACGGATGGTGCCCCGCCGCGGCATGGGTGTCGGATCCGCACACGCCGACGACCGTGGGACGTACGAGGAGTTCGTCGTTTCCGGGGACGGGGGCGGGCGCCTGCTCGACGACGATGTCGTCGAGGGAGCGGACGAGTACGCGGCGGATCTGCTGGGGCATGATGGCGGGGTTCCGTTCGGTTCGGGCGGTCACGCGGCGACGAGGCCGGGCTGGACGTGGAGTTTGCGGCCGAGGGGCGGCCGTTGTGGCGCCGCGCCCGGCGCCCCCCCCCGCGTAGCCCCGGGCGGGGGGGAATACCCCGGCCGA
>NZ_JBHYKH010000576.1:0-4135 GCF_042741275.1 Streptomyces sp. NPDC058964 | reverse complement strand
GGGGGGTGGCGTTGGTTGGGGGGGTACCGGGGGCTCGTGGGGGGGGGTGGTGGTGTTTTTGCGGCCGGTGGCGCCTTTTTGGGCCCGCGACGCGGCGGACACCCGGATCGATGCCGCGGTCGGCGGTGAAGTCCGCGGCAGGTGCGGGGCAGTGTGCGGGAGCGGGAGGGGCCGGGCCCTCGCGATAGCTCGGCCGGCCAGCTTCGTCAGCGGCCGCGGAGTGTCCCGACCGCAGGGCAGTCACCGTCCGTTGGGCGTCGGCTGCGCCGGGCGTCGCGCCACGGGTCCGGACGGGCCGAAGCGCGCGGCTTCTCATTTGACGGCTCCCAGGGACAGACCGCGCACCAGCTTGTCCTGGGCGGCGAAACCGGCGATCAGAACGGGCAGGGACACCAGCGTGGCCGCCGCGCACAGCCTGGCCAGGAACAGTCCCTCGTTGGTGATGAAGCCGACCAGGAACACCGGCGCGGTGGACGCCTTGGTCGCGGTGAGGTTGACGGCGAACATGAACTCGTTCCAGCTGAAGATGAAACAGATCAGCGAGGTGGCGGCGATCCCCGGCATGGCGACCGGCGCGACGATCCGCAGCAGCACCGTGAGCAGCCCGGCGCCGTCGACCTCGGCCGCCTCCAGGATCTCCCTGGGCACCTCGGCGAGGAACGACCGCATCATCCACACCGCGATCGGCAGGTTCATCGCGGTGTAGAGGACGATGAGGGTCCAGATGTTGTCCAGCATGCCTACGCGCTTGACGATCAGGTAGATCGGCAGCAGGGCCGCGATGAGCGGCAGGAACTTCGTGGACAGGAAGAAGAACATCACGTCGGTCCACTTCTTGACCGGCTTGATGGCCAGCGCGTACGCCGCGGGCAGCGCCAGGGCGAGCACCAGCAGGGTGGAGAAGATGCTGGCCATGGCCGAGTTGAGCAGGTAGGGGGTGATGTCCCGGCCCAGCAGCAGCCTGTACTGGTCCAGGGTCAGCGGCGCGAAGGGACTGGGCGGGTTGGTCGCCGCGTCGGACTCCCGGTGGAAGGACGTGAGGACCATCCAGGCCACCGGCGCGAAAAAGGCGAGCGTGACCAGCCAGGCGGCGAAGGTCCACAGGGGGGAAAGACGCGGCTCCTGCCCGGGGTCGTCGTGGCGTCGACGGCGGAGTCGGCGCATGGCGGTGCCGGACGATGCGTGGGCGGCTGCGGTCGTGCCGGTCATCGGGACACCTCTTCGCGGAACAGGGAGGCGACGACCCGCAGGGCGAACGTCGCGATGACGATCGAGCCGATCACCACGACGACGCCGGCGGCCGCGGCCTGGCCGTACTCGAACTTGCGGAACATGGTCAGATAGATCTCGTAGGGCAGATTCGTGGTCTGGGAGCCGGGGCCGCCCTGGGTGATGGTGTAGACGGCGTCGAAGGTCTGCACCACGAAGATGCTGCCGAGCACGATGCCCAGCTCGATGTACTGCCGCAGATGAGGCAGCGTGATGAGGCGGAAGGTCTGCAGCGCCGAGGCCCCGTCGACCTTGGCGGCCTCCAGGACGTCACCGGGCTGGGCCTGCAGGCCGGCCAGCACGATGAGCATCATGAACGGCGTCCACTGCCACACCAGCGCGACCACCAGAGCGGGCATGGGGAAGGACGAGACCCAGTCGACGGTTGGACCGTTCGCGGCCCCGAACAGCCGGTAGACGGCGTTCAGAGTGCCGTTGAGGAGCCCGTAGTCGGGGTTGTAGATGGCGTGCTTCCACAGCAGGGCGGCGGCGACCGGCATGACCAGGAACGGCGCGATGAGCAGGGTGCGGGCAAGGCCCCGGCCGAGAAAGCGGCGGTCGAGCAGCAGGGCCAGGCCCAGCCCGAGGACCACGCTGAGGACGACTACGGACGCGGTGAGGACGACAGTGTTGAGGACCGCGTTGCGCAACCGCTCGTCGGTGACGACGAACTTGTAGTTGGACAGGCCTGTGAAGTGGCGGTCGCCGGGCCGCAGGATGTTCCACTGGAACGTGGAGATGACGAGCGTGGCCACGAACGGCAGCTGGGTGACGACGATCGTGAAGATCAGTGCCGGCAGCAGCGGAAAGCGACGCCGCCACTTGCGCCCGCCCGTGGGCTTGAGCCGGCGGGACGTTGGTCGCCCGTGCTTCGTGGTGGGATGGGACTGCGTGATCATGGACTGACTTTCTTCCGCCGCAGAGCGGCCAGGGCTTGGGGACGGGCGCCCCGGCCGGGTGCGGGCGCCGGCCGGGGCAGGTGACTCACTTGTAGTTCTTGGCGACGTCCTCGGCCTGCTTCTGACCGTCATTGAGTGCTGTGTCCGCGCTGGTCTTGCCGGCGATGGCGGCGGAGATCTCCTGCGTCACCTTGGTGCCGAGGTCCTGGAACTCGGGGATGGCGACGAACTGGATGCCGACCGTGGGCCGTGGCTGCACGCCCGGGTTGGCGGGATCGGCCTGCTGGATGGACTTCAGGGTGATGTCACCGAACGAGCCGGCGGCCTTCTTGTACTCGGGGATCGTGTAGGTGCTGGCCCGCTTCCCGGAAGGCACCCGCGCCCAGCCGAGCTTCTCACCGACGAGCTTCTCGTACTTCTTGCTGGAGGCCCAGAGCATGAACTTCGAGGCGGCATCGGCGTTCTTGGTGGTCTTCGGCATCGCCCACGCCCAGGCCCACAGCCAGCCGCTGCTCTTGGTCTTCTCCACCGGGGCGTAGGCGTAGCCGATGTTGCCGGCGGCCTTGCTGGTGTTCGGGTCCTCCAGCAGACCAGCCGCGCTGGTGGCGTCGTACCACATGGCGACCTTGCCCTGGCTCATCGCGTTCAGGCACTCGGTGAACCCGGCCTGCGCAGCGCCTGCCTCACCGTGCTTGCGGACGAGATCGACGTAGAAGTCGGTGGCCTTCCTGAAGCCACCGCTGTTGACCTGAGCCTTCCAGTCCTTGGTGAACCACGTCCCGCCGAAGGTGTTGACCACGCTGGTCAGCGGCGCCCCGAGTTCGCCCCAGCCGGCCAGGCCGCGCAGGCAGATACCCCTCATTCCCGGCTTCGCGCCGTCGACCTTCGCCGCCAGGTCGGCCACCTGCTGCCAGGTGGGGTGCTCCGGCATCTTCAGGCCCTTCTGGGCGAAGACGTCCTTGCGGTACATGAGGAAGGACGATTCGCCGTAGAACGGCAGGGCGTAGAGCTTGCCGTCCGAGCCGGACAGCGATTGCACCATCGGCTTGAGCAGGTCGCCCTTGTCGAAGTTCGCGTCCTTGTCGGCGTAGGAGCCGAGTTCGTGCAGCCAGCCGTTCTTCTGCCAGATGGGTACCTCGTAGGCGCCGATGGTGGCGACGTCGTACTGCCCGGCCTTGGTGGCGATGTCCTGCGTGACCTTGTCGCGCAGCTCGTTCTCGGGCAGCACCGTGAAGTTCACCTTGATGCCGGTGTCCTTCGTGAAGGTGCTCTTGGTGAGCTTCGCGATGTCCTCCATCTGCGGGTTGCCGACCATCAGCACGTTGATGCTCTTCCCGCCCGCCGAGGAGCCGCCGGCCCCGGCTCCGGAACAGGCGGTGGCGAGCAGGGCGGTGGTGGCGGCGCAGGCCACCAGCGCGTATCTGGTCGATCGGGTGAATCTCGTCGGACGCATGACGGGGACCTCTCGTGCGGGTGGGTCGGAAAACGGCCTGTGGGGCATCCCTGGCGGCACGGCTCGTGGGTGCAACCGCTCAGCGGGGGATCTCGTCGGGACGTCGACCGACGCTCGGCTGAGGAGGGAGACGCCTCCCCGGGGTGTGGGGTGTGGCATCGCTTGGCGGAATTATTAGCAGCTCGCTGCGCCATTGTTAACACATCTTGCGAGAAAACCTTGCTGAATCTATCGTCACATCGTCTCGTCGGCGCGAGACGCGTCCCCCTCGTTCCCGGTCGTCGCCGATGCGGCCGAGGGCAGCTCGCCCGACGGAATCCCGCACGCGGCTCCCCGCAGCCCACCGTGCTGTCATCCCCGAGGAATCCCGTATGAGAGCGATCCCGATCCCCGCAGGCCCCTGCGCCGTCGTCGTGGGCGGGCTCGCGCTCGGGGGCCAGGGCCCCCCCCCCCCGCGCCCCCGGGGAGTATAAGGGCGCGGGGGGGGGGGGCGGGCTGGGGCCCCCCCGGGGGC
>NZ_JBHYKH010000575.1:0-5501 GCF_042741275.1 Streptomyces sp. NPDC058964 | reverse complement strand
GGGGCCGAGGCGGCGGGCGCAGCGGGCCGGACCGGCGTCACCGCGGCGGTCGCCGTGGAACTGGTGCACGCCTTCTCCCTGCTGCACGACGACATCATGGACGGCGACACGGACCGGCGGCGCCGCCCGACCGTGTGGAAGGCCTACGGAACCGGACCGGCGGTGCTGGCCGGGGACGCGCTGTTCGCGCTGGCCGTGGAGACCCTCGCCACCGCACCCGGCGGCGCGGCGGGCGTACGGCTGCTGTCCGCCGCCCTGGCCGACCTGGTGCGGGGGCAGGCGGACGACCTGCTGTTCAGCACGCGTCCCTGGACCGGTCCGGAACGGGTGCGGCCGGAGGAGTACCGGGCCATGGCCGAGCACAAGACGGGTGCGCTGCTCGGCTGCGCGGCCGCACTGGGCGCCTCGCTCGGCGGCGCCCCGAAGTCCACGGTCACCGCGCTGGACCGGGCCGGACGGCATCTCGGGACCGCCTTCCAGACGATCGACGACGTCCTGGGGATCTGGGGCGACCCGGCCGTCACCGGCAAGCCCGTGCACGGCGATCTGCGGGAGCGCAAGAAGACGTACCCGGTGCTCGCCGCGTTCGACTCCCCCGCCGCCCGGCACCTGCCCGCGCTGCTGGACGCGGGGGAGACCGAGGCGGCGGCGGCCCTGATCGAGGAGTGCGGGCGGCGCGGCGCGCCGCGGGGCGAGGCCCCCCCCCACCACGCCGCCCCGGGGGGCCCGCGCCCGCGTCGGGGTGCGGTACCCCCCCCGCCCACCACCGGCCGCCCCGGAGTCCGCGCTCACCGGCGCGGCGGTGGCGCCCGGGACCGCCGCCGAGCTGCGGTGTCTGCTGGACTTCCTGGTGCGCCGCGACCTGTGAAACCGTGTTGACCCTGCCGGTCCCGCCGGGACACAGTCGAGGCGGCGCGGCCCTCACCCCCGCGCCGAAAGGGTGAACCACCTTGATCGGCATCTCGGCCATCGAAACCGCGGCACGGCGGATCGCGGGGCACGTCGTGCGCACCCCCACCGCGCCGAGTCCCGGCCTGTCCGGGCTGCTCGGCGTCCCCGTCACCGCCAAGCTCGAACTCCTCCAGCGCACGGGCTCGTTCAAGGCGCGCGGTGCGACGGCGAAACTGCTCTCGCTGAGCGAGGCCGAGCGCGCGGCGGGTGTGGTCGCGGTGAGCGGCGGCAACCACGGCGTCGCCCTCGCGGTGATGGCCGCCGCCCTCCATGTGAAGGCGACGGTCGTCATGCCGCGCACCGCGCCCGCGCGCTCCGTCGCGATCGCCGAGGAGGCCGGCGCGTCGGTGCGGCTGACCGACGGGATGGACAGCGCGTTCGAGCTGGTGAACCGGCTGCGGGAGGAGGGGCTCACCCTCGTCCACCCCTTCGACGACCCGATCGTGGTGGCGGCGCAGGGCACCGTGGGACTGGAGCTCGCCGCGGACGCCGGCGAACTCACTGACGTGATCGTCAGCATCGGCGGCGGGGGCCTGATCTCCGGCGTGGCGGCCGCCCTGCGCGCCCGCCGGCCGGACGTCCGGATCTGGGGCGTGGAGACGGAGGGTGCCCAGGCGATGTCCGAGGCGCTCGCGGCAGGCGGGCCGGTACCGGTCCGGCTGTCGTCGATCGTCACCACGCTCAGCGCCCCGGCCGTGTCCCGGCTGACGTACGAGCATGTGTCCGCGCTGGTCACGGAGGTGCTGGTGGTGCCGGACCGGGCGGCCGTACAGGGCTGCCTCGACCTCGCCGAACACGCCAAGGTGTGGGCCGAGCCGGCCGCCGGATGTCTGCTGCCCGCGGCCCGGCAGGTGCTGGACCGGGTGGGCGACGGCGCCCGGCTCGGACTGGTGGTGTGCGGGGGCAACACGACGCCCACGGAACTGCTGGCGTGGACCGATCGATTCCGGCTGCGCTGAGACCTCATCGGCACCCGGCTGTTTACCCTCGGTTACCTGCAGGTCGAGGCCGGGAAATAGGCCGTCTTCCGGAAGTCGGTGGCGTGTTCGGCCAGTTGAATAAGAGGCAAGAAGCGAGCCGGAGTTGCAGATCCTTTGAACACTCCCCGTTGCCCCCCGCGTACCTCTGGGAAAGACGAGGCGGGGGTTTCAGCGAGGTATGACCATGGGCAAGGCGCAGGGCTCGGCACAGGAGTTGGTCGCCGGCAGGTACCGGCTCGTGGAGACCGTCCATCGCGAGACGAACCAGATCTGCTGGTACGCCGAGGACTTGCAGGCGCAGCGGCCCCGCCTGGTGTCGCAGGTCGCGCTGCCGGACGGCCCGGCCGCGGAGACCGTGCGCAGGGCCGTCGCCCGTGTCCTGCGCACCTCCGAGCTCATGACGGTTCTCCGGCCGGGCCGGGTGGCCATGGTGATCGACGTGATCGAGGAGTCCGGCACGCTGTGGACCGTGACCGAGTGGATCGACGGTACGCCGCTGGGTGAACTGCTGGCCCAGCAGGGCTCGTTCAACTACGTGCGGGCTGCGCGGATCGGCCTGGAGCTGCTCGACGTGCTGGAGGCGGCGCACGGCGAGGGCTTCACGCACGGCGAGCTCAGCCCCGGCCAGGTGTTCGTGCGCGACCAGGGCCCGGTCGTGGTCACCGGATTCGGACTGGCGGGCGCGACCCTGGCACCTCGCCTCACGGCGCCGTCGTACGCCTCGCCGGAGCAGGCCCGTGACGAGCGCATCGGGCCGGCCGCCGATCTGTGGGCGCTGGGCGCGATCCTCTACACGATGGTCGAGGGACGGCCGCCCTTCCGCGACCGGGGCCGCCCCGACGCCACCCTCAAGGGCGTGGACCGGCTGCCCCTGCGTACCCCGCTGCGCGCCGGACCGCTGGCCCGGGTCGTCCAGGGACTGCTGCGCAAGGACTCCCGGGAGCGGCTGACCCGGCCGGTGGTCCGCGAGGCGCTCACCCGAGTCCTCACGGACGGCTCCGAGGCGGACCGCGAGCCCGCGCCCGTGCCCGGGTTGCGCGGCGCCTGCGCGACGGCCCTGCGCATCGGCCAGGGGTGGAGCAGACGCACCATGGTCGTCGGCACCGCGCTGGCCGTCGTCACCGTGGCCGCCGCCGTGCTCGCCGCGACCCTCGGGCTCCCCGGCACCGGCACCTCCGACGCGGCGGGGGCCGCGGCGGGAGCGTCCGCGGCGGGAGCGTCCGCGGCGGGAGCGTCCGCGCCGGCCACCCCCACCGGCGACCGCACCGACGGCTCAGCCTCCCGCCCCTCCCCCACGCCCGGCAGGTCCACGGCCGCCCCCACCGCGACGGCCTCGCCCTCCCCCTCGGCCACCACGGCCGCCCTGCCCGCCGGCTACCGCCGCTACACCGCACCGGAGGGCTTCTCGGTCGCCCTCCCCGAGGGCTGGACCCGGCAGACCACCACGCGCACGAACGACGCCTACCGCGTCACCTTCGGTCCGGGCGGCGACGACCCGCGCACCCTGGCGGTCACCTACAGCTCGCAGGCGGGCCCGGACCCGGTCGCCGTGTGGCGGGACGACGTCCAGCCCGGTCTGGAGCGCGTGGACGGATTCCAGCGGATCGGCGCGATCGAGGCGACGACCTACCAGGGCTACAAGGGCGCCGACATGGAATGGCTCTCCGGGTCCGGCAGTGCCCGGGTGCGCACCTTCGGCCGCGGTTTCCTCATCGGCGGCCGGCACAGCTTCTCGCTGCGCTTCACGACTCCGGCCGACGCCTGGAACAGCGCCGCCGACCGTCTGGCGCTGAAGACCTTCCTGCGGACCTTCCGGTTGCCGACGGCCTGACGTGCCGAGGGCCTGACGGACCCGTCAGCGTTCCGGGATCGCCGACGGGTCCGTCCCTATAGGCTGGTCGGTCTGCACCGCGCAGACCGGCCACCGTGCTCCCAGGAGAGTCATCCGTGACCCTAGCGATCGTCCCGTCCGAGACGTCCCCCACGTCCCCGGCACCCCTGTCCGACCTGATCGCGCGGGACGCGCGGGAGTTCGGGGTCTACGCGCGGACCGGAGGATGGGCCTTCGGGCTGATGGTGGCCCGCAGCGTGCGGCCGGGCGGGCAGGGCGCGGACGGGACGGCGAAGGTGTCGGCGAAGGAGTTCGCGGCGCTCGCCGGGTGTTCCGCCGAGCGGGTCATGCGCTACTACAAGGCCTGGGACCGGGCCGCCGACGACGGCGTGGTCCCCCACTTCGAGGCGCTGGCACCGGGCCAGGAGGTGGAACTGCCGGACGCGGACGTGTGGCTGGGCTACTACGTCTCCCGGTCCGGCGCCACGTCCGAGCGCGGCACCGCCATCGCCGAGGCCGCCGAGGCCGAGGGCATCCGGCCCACCAAGGCGCTGGAGGTCGCGGAGAATCCCACCGCCCTGCGTGCCGCCATCCTCGCCGACCCCTCCACCGCCCGCGCGGCGCGCACGGCCCTGCTCGACCGGGTGCGTCAGGACCCGGAACTCCAGGCCGAGCTGGCCCGCGACGTGGTGCGCACGGACGCCCTGAAGAAGGCGGTGGCCACCGAGAGCCGGTCGGCGGACCGGATCGGGTACGTCCGTCAGATCGCCGAGTCGGGACAGATCAGGACGCCCGCCGGGCAGACCGTGGACGCGCCCGCCGAACTGCGCCAGGAGGCCGAGCGGCACCTGTCGCTCATCGACGAACTGGACGACGGCGAGGACAGCGGCGAGTGGGCCGCCGAGGCCTACGACACCATAAGGACCCTCGTCGTCGAGACGGTCGAGGCCGACCCCGGACTGCGCGTACAGGAGCGGCGGACGAAGTTCTACAGCAGCCTGCAGAAGGCGGCCAGGGCGTTCGAGGAGCTCACCTTCGACGACGCCCAGGACTTCTACGAGGACGACATGGTCCAGCGCCTCGAGGAACTGCAGCGGGCCATCGGCACCTGCCTCACCGCCCTGCGCGACGCACGGAGCAATCCGCCGGGCGAGTGAGCATCTTGCGCGTGAGCGGGGTACTAGAGGGCCCTACGTCGATTGTTCCCGGAGGCCCCCACATGACCCCCTTCGTGCGCAAGACCCTGGTGGTGCAGATCCAGGCGGGCGCCACGGACCGCTTCTCCGTACTCGCCCATCTGACGTACGACGCCGACGACCCGTTCGCCGTCACGGCGGTGTTCGCCCACGACGGCCATGTGCTCGCCCGGTGGCGGCTGGACCGGCAGATGCTCGCCGACGGTCTGCGCGGGCCGGTCGGGGTCGGGGACGTCCGGTTCCGTCCCGTGGCCACCGGCATGTGGCACGAGCTGCGCATGGACTTCCTCGGCGACGTCCGGCCCGGCGGCGGGCGCCACCGCGCGGTGGCCTTCGCCTGGGCCCCCGCCATCGCCGCCTTTCTCAGAGAGACACGGAAGGTCGTGGCGCCGGGGCGGGAGGAGGTCCGGGTCGACGACGTCCTGGCGGAGATACTGGCGACGGGCTGAGCTTGTTCTTTATCTACCAAGATCTGCCGGGTTTACCGATGGCCTTGAGGGTCTCGGGGCGTTTGACGGTCTTGCCCACGTCGTAGCGGGGTGC
>NZ_JBHYKH010000574.1:0-5508 GCF_042741275.1 Streptomyces sp. NPDC058964 | reverse complement strand
GGCGCGGCGGCGGGGTTTCGCCGGCCCGGGGCGCCCGGGGCGTGCCGCACCGGCCCGCGCGGCGCGGGCTGGGCGTCGAGGGCGGCACCGTGCCGCCCCAGCGCCCGGGCCACCGCCGCCTCCCGGTCCAGCCGCTGCCCCTCCCGTACCCGCTCCTCGTACCGCTCGTCGCCCAGCGCCTCCCGGGCCGCCGCCTCGCACAGCTCGTGCGGGGCGTTGAAATGGGCCGAGCCGAACAGCGGAAGCCCCACCGACGGCCACATCCGGCCGGCCGCGCCCTGCAGCACCGCGGCCTCGCCCGGGTCTCCCTGCACCGCCGTGACCAGGGCCAGCAGCTCGATCGACAGTACCGAGCCCAGCAGGTCGCGGAAGGCGTGCGCACTGCCCAGACAGTCCGCCAGCAGCTCCCTGGCGTGCGCGGGATCACCGTCCCGCCAGGCCGCGTACGCCAGCACGTACAGCGCGTACGACCGGGCCCACCGCTCGCCGTGGTCCTCGCACACCCGGCGCACGTCCTCGCACAGCCGCACCGCGTCCGGCAGGTCCCCCTGGAACGCCCGGGTCATCGCCAGCCCCACCTGCCCCATCAGGACATGACTGTTGAGCTCGCCGATCTCCCGGTAGCGGGCCAGCGCCGAACGCAGCAGCGTTTCCGCCCGCGCCATGTCGTCCGTGACCAGGGCCAGACAGCCGCTGCGGTGCTCCGCGTACGCCACCGCCGTGGGAAGCCCGGCCCGCCGCGCCTCCTCCTGGCACTCCTGCAGGGCGGCCAGCGCGGCGACCCTGTCGCCCTGCAGGATCGACACATGGGCGAGCACCCACAGGGCCTTCAGCCGGGACTGCTCGTGATGTGACTCCAGATCCACACAGCGCTCCAGCCAGCGCCGCCCCTCCGACAGACGTCCGCAACCGGCCCAGTAGAACCACAGCGAACCCGCCAGGTACTGGCCCAGGTGGGCCTCGTCGGGCTCGGTCAGACAGTGCTCGAGGGCGGTCCGCAGGTTCGGCAGCTCCGCCTCCACGCGCGCGGCGACCTCGGCCTGCCGGGGTGAGAACCAGTCCAGCTCGCACCAGGTCGCCAGGCCCATGTACCAGTCCCGGTGGCGGCGGCGCAGCCGGTGCGCGTCCCCCGCCGCCCGCAGCCAGTCGGCGCCGTAGGCCCGGACCGTGTCCAGCATCCGGTAGCGCACGCCCGCCGGGCCCTCCTCGCGTGACACCACCGACTGCTCGAGCAGCTCGGACAGCACGTCCAGGACGTCGTCGGCGGGCAGTCCGTCGCCGCTGCACACGTATTCGGCGGCCTCCAGGTCGAAGGTCTGGGCGAACACGGACAGCCGTGCCCACAGCAGCCGTTCCTGGGGCGCGCACAGCTCGTGGCTCCAGCCGATGGCCGTGCGCAGCGTCCGGTGGCGGGGGAGGGAGTCCCGGTTCCCGCCGGTCAGCAGCCGGAAGCGGTCGTCGAGGCGTTCCACCAGCCGGCCGAGGGGCAGCGCCCGCAGCCGCCCCGCCGCCAGTTCGATCGCCAGCGGGATCCCGTCGAGGCGCCGGCACAGCTCCCGAACGTCCGCGTCGTCCCGCACCTCCAGCCCGTGCCGGGCAGCCCGGTCCATGAGCAGCTCCACGGCCTCGTCCTCGCCCAGCGGAGCCAGCGGGAACAGCACCTCGCCCGCCACCGCGAGCGGCCGCCGCCCCACGGCGAGCACCCGCAGTCCCGGCACCCGCCGCAGCAGCTCGGCCACCAGCGCGGCGCACGCCTCCACCAGATGCTCGAACCCGTCGAGGACCAGCAGGAGTTGGCGATCGGCGAGCTGCTCGACCAGCGCCTCGCGCGGTGGACGCGTGGTGTGGTCCGTCAGCCCCACGGCCTCCACGACCGCGTGGTCCACGAACTCCGGATGGCCCACCGGTGCCAGCTCCACGTGCCGCACGCCGTCCCGGGGAGCGGCCCGCGCCGCCGCCCGCGCCGCGAGCCGTGACTTGCCGACCCCGCCCACCCCGGTCACCGTCACCAGCCGCCCGGTGTCGAGCGCCCGGGCCAGCGCGGCGAGTTCGGCGGAGCGGCCCACGAAGGCGTTGAGTTCGAGGGGCGGATCGCCGTCCGGCGAGGGGCCGGGGCGCTGAGGAACTCGCATGGGACACGGAGCGTACTCAAGCGTGTTCGATCCGTACAATCGCTTCCCGCAACTCCGGCGCTCCCGGGAGGTAATCCGGTACGGAGCGCCACGCCCGGCGCGATAGGCTCGGTGCACTGCTTTTTCAAGGTTCCGAAGTTCAGAGCACGTTTCAGAGAGCGGGTGCGCACGGTGTCCGGTGGAGAGGTGGCCGGGATCCTGGTGGCCGTCTTCTGGGCGATCCTGGTGTCCTTCCTCGCCGTCGCGCTGGCGAGGCTGGCCCAGACGCTCAGGGCGACCACCAAGCTCGTGGCGGACGTGACCGACCAGGCCGTCCCGCTGCTCGCCGACGCATCCACGGCCGTGCGCTCCGCGCAGACCCAGATCGACCGGGTCGACGCCATCGCCTCCGACGTACAGGAGGTCACGTCCAACGCCTCCGCGCTCTCGACGACGGTCGCCTCCACCTTCGGCGGCCCCCTGGTCAAGGTCGCGGCCTTCGGCTACGGCGTGCGCCGGGCTCTCGGCGGCCGCAGGGACGACATGCCCGCCAAGGCACCCAGGCGTACCGTGATCGTGGGCCGGACGGTCCCGGCCGCGCGCCGGGAGAAGCGGAACGCCCGCGGAAAGAAGGACTGACCGAGCGATGTTCCGCCGTACGTTCTGGTTCACCACGGGCGTCGCCGCCGGTGTGTGGGCCACCACCAAGGTCAACCGCAAGCTGAAGCAGCTCACCCCCGAGAGCCTGGCCGCGACCGCCGCGAACAAGGCGCTCGAGACCGGTCAGCGCATCAAGGACCGCGCGGTGGGCTTCGCGCTCGACGTCCGCGACAACATGGCCCAGCGGGAGGCCGAACTGGGGGAGGCACTGGGGATCAACGCCGACCCCGGACTCCCCGCACCCAGGCGGTACGCCGCCATCGAGAACCGCAACGACCCGAAGTACGTCGACGACACGACGTACTCGTACAACCGGAATGAGGACCACTGATGGAGTCGGCCGAGATTCGTCGCCGCTGGTTGAGCTTCTTCGAGGAGCGCGGTCACACCGTCGTCCCTTCGGCGTCGCTCATCGCGGACGACCCGACTCTGCTCCTCGTCCCGGCCGGCATGGTGCCCTTCAAGCCCTACTTCCTGGGTGAGGTCAAGCCGCCCTTCGACCGCGCCACCAGCGTGCAGAAGTGTGTGCGCACGCCCGACATCGAAGAGGTCGGCAAGACCACCCGCCACGGCACCTTCTTCCAGATGTGCGGCAACTTCTCCTTCGGTGACTACTTCAAGGAAGGCGCCATCAAGTACGCCTGGGAGCTGCTCACCACGCCCCAGGACAAGGGCGGTTACGGCCTCGAGCCCGAGCGTCTGTGGATCACCGTCTACAAGGACGACGACGAGGCCGAGCGCATCTGGCACGAGGTCGTCGGTGTGCCGAAGGAGCGCATCCAGCGCCTCGGCATGAAGGACAACTACTGGTCCATGGGCGTCCCCGGACCCTGTGGCCCGTGTTCCGAGATCAACTACGACCGCGGCCCCGAGTTCGGTGTCGAGGGCGGTCCCGCCGTCAACGACGAGCGGTACGTGGAGATCTGGAACCTCGTCTTCATGCAGTTCGAGCGCGGCGAGGGCACCGGCAAGGACAACTTCGAGATCCTCGGCGAGCTGCCGAGCAAGAACATCGACACGGGCCTCGGCCTGGAGCGTCTCGCCATGATTCTGCAGGGCGTGCAGAACATGTACGAGATCGACACCTCCATGGCCGTCATCAGGAAGGCCACCGAGCTGACCGGCGTGGCCTACGGCGACGCCCACGACTCGGACGTCTCCCTGCGTGTGGTCACCGACCACATGCGCACGTCCGTGATGCTCATCGGTGACGGCGTCACCCCCGGCAACGAGGGCCGCGGCTACGTCCTGCGCCGCATCATGCGCCGCGCCATCCGCAACATGCGGCTGCTGGGCGCCACCGGTCCGGTCGTCAAGGACCTGATCGACGTGGTGATCGGCATGATGGGCCGGCAGTACCCGGAGCTGGTCACCGACCGCGAGCGCATCGAGAAGGTCGCCCTCGCCGAGGAGACCCGCTTCCTCAAGACCCTCAACGCCGGCACGAACGTGCTGGACACCGCCGTCGCCGAGACCAAGGCCGCCGGCTCCGGCGTCCTCTCCGGCGACAAGGCCTTCCTGCTCCACGACACCTGGGGCTTCCCGATCGACCTCACCCTGGAGATGGCCGCCGAGCAGGGCCTGTCCGTGGACGAGGACGGCTTCCGCCGCCTGATGAAGGAGCAGCGGGAGCGCGCCAAGGCCGATGCCCAGGCCAAGAAGACCGGCCACGCCGACATGGGCGCCTACCGGGAGATCGCCGACGCCGCCGGTGCCACCGACTTCATCGGCTACGCGGACACCGAGGGCGAGACCACGATCGTCGGCATCCTCGTCGACGGCGTCGCCTCCCCGGCCGCCACCGAGGGCGACGAGGTCGAGATCGTCCTCGACCGCACCCCCTTCTACGCCGAGGGCGGCGGTCAGATCGGTGACACCGGCCGCATCAAGGTGGACTCCGGTGCCGTCATCGAGGTCCGCGACACCCAGAAGCCGGTCCCGGGCGTGTACGTGCACAAGGGCGTCGTCCAGGTCGGCGAGGTGACCGTCGGGGCCAAGGCCCACGCCTCGATCGACGCCCGCCGCCGCAAGGCCATCGCCCGTGCCCACTCGGCCACGCACCTCACCCACCAGGCGCTGCGCGACGCCCTCGGTCCGACGGCCGCCCAGGCCGGTTCCGAGAACCAGCCCGGCCGCTTCCGCTTCGACTTCGGCTCCCCTTCCGCCGTTCCGACGACCGTGATGACCGACGTCGAGCAGAAGATCAACGAGGTGCTCGCCCGCGACCTCGACGTGCACGCCGAGGTGATGGGCATCGACGAGGCCAAGAAGCAGGGCGCCATCGCCGAGTTCGGCGAGAAGTACGGCGAGCGCGTCCGCGTCGTGACCATCGGCGACTTCTCCAAGGAGCTGTGCGGCGGCACGCACGTGCACAACACCGCCCAGCTGGGCCTGGTGAAGCTGCTCGGCGAGTCGTCGATCGGCTCGGGTGTGCGCCGTATCGAGGCCCTCGTCGGGGTGGACGCCTACAACTTCCTCGCCCGTGAGCACACGGTCGTCGCTCAGCTCCAGGAGCTGGTCAAGGGCCGCGCGGAGGAGCTTCCGGAGAAGATCTCCGCCATGCTCGGCAAGCTGAAGGACGCCGAGAAGGAGATCGAGAAGTTCCGCGCCGAGAAGGTGCTGCAGGCCGCCGCCGGTCTCGCCGGGTCCGCCAAGGACGTCCACGGTGTGGCCGTCGTCACCGGACAGGTCCCGGACGGCACCACGCCGGACGACCTGCGCAAGCTGGTCCTCGACG
>NZ_JBHYKH010000573.1:4273-5513 GCF_042741275.1 Streptomyces sp. NPDC058964 | reverse complement strand
GGCGCGGCCCGGGGGGGGGGGGTCCCCGGGCCGCGGCCCGCCCCCCGCCCGGCCCACGGCCCCAGTCGTTCCAGGACGGTCACCACGTCGGATTCCGGCCATCGGCCGTGTCCGAGTGATGGAAGCCGGGGCACTGCGGCCGGGTGAGGACGTCTTCCCGCACTCGCCCGCACGGATCGGCCAACGGCACGGCTCGGACGGCGACTCAAGGGCGCGTGACGTCCTTCCTCGGCCGTGATGTGCGGGCGACGAGGAAGAGGAGGATCCCGCAGGCGGCCACCAGGATCCAGCCGGGGCGGGAGGCGTGGGCGAGCTGGGCCGGGCCGGTGGCCGTGACCAGGCCGCCCGCGATCGCGATACCGAGGGCCGCACCGAATTGACGTGCGGTGGACGTGATCGCCCCGGCCACGCCCGCACGGGTGGGAGGGAGTCCGCTCACCGCGGTGTTGGTGATCGGGGCGTTGGCGAAACCGAACCCGATGCCGATGAGCGCGTAGGCCGACAGGAGCAGGACGACGCTCGTACCCGTGTCGAGCCCGGCCAGGCAGAGCCCGCCCGCCGTGAGGAACGCGCCGGCCAGGGACAGCGGCAGCCGTGGTCCGAGACGGCCGACCAGTCGGCCGGACAACGGTGCGCAGACGGTGGCTCCGACAGCCATGGGCAGAGTCGCCGTCCCGGCGGCCAGCGGTGTCCATCCCCGGGTGTGCTGCAGGTAGAGGGTGTTGAGGAGCAGCGTCACGTTCAGGGCGACGAAGACCGCCACAGCGCCCAGAACCGCACCGCTGAAGACCGGGTGCCGGAAGAGCCGCGGATCAATCAGTGGTTCGTCCCGGCGGCACTCGACCCGTACGAACGCGACCGACGCCGCGGCCACGAACGCGTACATCGTCAGCGCGAGGGGCGATGTCCAGCCGATGCGGGGTCCTTCGATGAGAACGCCGACAGAGACGCCGATGACCGCTGTCAGCAGGGCCTGGCCCGGGAGGTCGAGCCGCTGCGGGCGCCGCGCCCGGGACTCCGGCACGAACACCGCGCTGAGCGCGAGGGCGGCCACGACGACCGGCGCGTTGACCCAGAACACCGACCGCCAGCCGAACCCGGCGACGAGAGCCCCGCCCGTGACGGGACCGGCGGCCCTTGAGAACCCCAAAAACCCACCCCACACACCCCAAGCCAGCCCAAGCGGCCGCCGGGGCGGGCACGCCTTAACCAACAAAACCGACGCCACCCGGACTGTCCA
>NZ_JBHYKH010000573.1:0-4263 GCF_042741275.1 Streptomyces sp. NPDC058964 | reverse complement strand
GTGTGTGTGAGTGTGTCACACCCTGTGCGCGACCCCCCGCGTGATCTAGAGGGCGGGCGAGACCCCGGGCGCGCGGGGGGGGGCGGGGGGGGGCCCCCCCGGGGGGGCCGCCCGCCCAGGCCAGCGAGGCCACACCGAACACGGCCAGCCCGGACTGGAACACCCGCCGGCGCCCGAACCGGTCCGCCAGCGCGCCCGACGAGATCAGGAGGCTGGCCAGGACGAGGGTGTAGGCGTCAACGGTCCATTCGAGACTGCGCGTCCCGACGCCCAGGCCGCGCCCGATGGCGGGCAGACCCACGTTGACGATGGTGGTGTCCAGGCCCACCAGGAACATGCTCAGGCAGCAGACGGCCAGCACCGTCCATCGTCTGCGCGCGCTGAGCAAGGGCTGAACAGGGTGAGTCGTCGTGGTCACGGTCTGCCTCTCGGGTCCGGGAGCGTCTGCCGGAAGACTCGGTCCGGACGACGAGCACTGCCCAGGAATTTTGCGAAGGCCGCAAAACGGAGGCCTCAGAATGGGAGGCGTGGACGCTGAACTGGAACAGATACTCGACTCCATCGGGCCACGGCTGCGCGCGCTGCGCCGGGACCGTGGACTCACGCTGGAAGCGCTGGCGGCTACGACCGGGATCTCCGTGAGCACGCTGTCCCGTCTCGAGTCGGGCATCCGGCGCCCGACCCTGGACCTGCTCATCCCGCTCGCACGGGCCCATCGCGTCGCACTCGACCAGTTGGTGGCGGCACCGGCCAGCGGTGACCCTCGAGTACATCTCGAGCCCCTGCGCAAGGGGCACGGCAGCGTGCTCGTGCCGTTGACGCAGTACCCGGGCCGGGTGCAGGTGTTCAAGCAGGTGCTGGCTCCCCGTGAGCCGAGGCTGGTGACCCACGCCGGTTACGAGTGGCTCTACGTCCTCGCGGGCGAGTTGCGTCTCATCCTCGGCGACAGCGAACTCACCCTCCGCCCGGGTGAAGTGGCCGAGTTCGACACCGGACAGCCGCACTGGTTCGGTCCGGCGGACACGAGCCCCGTGGAGATCCTCCACCTGTTCGGACCGCGCGGCGACCAGGCCGTCGTCCGCGCCCGGCCGGCCACGACGCCCTGACCCACGGCCATCACGCCCCGCCCGCGTCCGACAAGGTGGCGAGCGCCTGCCCGACTCGGCCGAGGGCGGCCTCGACCTCGGCGGTCGTTCCGGTCTCGACCGGCCGAGGCAGGTACTGGACCGGGATCTGGAGGGCCGGCCACCGGTGGCAGAGTTCGGCCGCGGCGATGTCCCGGGGCCTGCGGCCGCCCGTTCCCGGCTCCGGCGGCAGACGGTGAAGCCGTCCGAGTCGAGGGGAACCAGGTCGGCGAGGTCGAGCACGGCGGGGCCGGTCCGGCAGTTGCCCCGGTCGATCAGTCAGGCGCGCCGGCCGTGAACGAGGACGTTGCCGGGGTGGACGTCACCGTGCGGCAGCGTGGGGGTCAGCCTGCTCAGGGTGCGCCGTACGGCCGGGTGGACGGCAACGTGGGTGATCAGCGCGACGGCGCGGCAGCTCTCCGTGTGGATGCCGGTCGGGATCGTGGCCGTCCTCGCCGTGACGGCCCCGTGCGGCACGATCGCGACGGACCCGCACGGCGTCCGGTACGGGCTGCGCGCGGTCGCCGTGACCATCGGCGTCCGGCCGGCCTTCGGCTCCGCATGGTCCTGAGCGCGGGCATCGGCGCGGCCGGATACGTCGTCCTGGTCAACGCTCTGTGCCACGGGCGCGGTTCGGATTATCACCCGGGTCCTCCCTCGACGCGGTTGGTTCATTCCGATCAATGTCGTCACCCGATCGGGCAGCGGCAGCCCACGCCACCGGCGCCGTCGCCGTGAAAGAGGCCATGATCGGCTCTTGGTGATCGGGGTCTCCCACGGGCACTGGCACCCGTGCGCCCACCGCGTCGAACCCCGCCAACTGTCCTGAGAACGAGGCAGCGATGGCCCGCACTACGGCAGAGCAGGTGCGTACGGCTCTGGCGACCGCCTTCGCGGACTGCTGGCGCAGCGATGCGGGCGGTCTCGACGCCGTGGCCCGCTACGCGATCACCACACCCGGGAAACTCCTGCGCCCCCGGCTGCTGTGCCACACCGCCCTCGCTCTGGGCGGGCGCATGCAGACGGCCGTCCCCGCGGCGATCGGCCTGGAGGCCGCGCACGTCGGCAGCCTGGTGCACGACGACATCATCGACCACGACGCGGTGCGCCGCCGGCGGCCCGCCGTGCACCGGGCGTTCGGGGTCGAGACAGCGATCATCGCCGGAAACGCCCTGTACTTCAGGTGGTTCGCCGCGCTGGACGAGTGCGGGCGCAACGGGGCCACCGACCGGCAGATCGCCACGGCGATGCGCGTCCAGGCCCGGACCGGGACGGCGGTGTGCCGGGGAGCCGCTGCGGAGCTGGACATGGCCGGTTCGTTCCGCCACGACATCTCGGCCTATCTGGCGATGGCGCGAGGCAAGACCGGTGCGCTGATGGCCTGCGCCTGCCATGTCGGTGCGATCATGGCCGACGCGCCCGTCGAGCTGGCCGGGGCGGCTCGCCGCTACGGTGAGAGTCTGGGCCTGGCGTTCCAGATCCGCGACGACCTCCTCCCGTACACGGCGCCGCGGTCGATGGGCAAGCCGACGGACTCGGACCTGCGCAACCGCCGGCCGACCCTGCCCGTCCTGCTCGGTATGAAGATGTCCGACGACACCCAGAGGCAGATGCTGGAGGAGCTCCTCGCGCATCCGGAGCCCCACAGCCGGGCGCGGCTGAGGGACCTGCTGCAGGCGAGCGGTGCGCTGGCCGCCGCGGACGCCATGGCCGTGGAGCATCTGGCCAACGCGCGTGCCGAGTTGAAGTACTTCCCGCACGGCCCGCACCGCGAGGAACTCGCCCTCCTCGCGAACTGAGATGATCACCGGGACCGTGCGAACTCATAGGTGGGGGAAATGACCGTTGTATTGCTCGTCGGTGTACTGGCACTCGTCATCGGCGGATGCGTCTGTGTGGTGTGGGCCGAACGCGGCGGTCCGCGCTGGGCCCGTGCCGTGGCGGCTGTGATGCTCGTCCTGGGGGAACTGCTGCACAGCGCCGAGAAGAGCCGGCGCCGCAGCGTGAAGCGGTCCGGCGACAGTGACTAGGCATCGGCCCGTCACAGCATGACGTGCTTGACCTGTGTGTAGTCGAGCAGCCCGGTGAGGGACAGATCGCTGCCGTAGCCGGAGTGACGGACACCCCCGTGCGGCATCTCCGACACCGTCGTGCCGTGCGTGTTGACCCAGACGATCCCCGTGCGCAGCGCACGGCCCGCGCGCATGGCCCGGTCGTGGTCGCGTGTCCAGACGCTCGCGGCGAGTCCCTGCGGTACGGCGTTCGCCATGTCGAAGGCCTCGGACTCGTCGGTGAAGGGCTGGACCGTGACGACCGGACCGAAGACCTCGCTCTGGACGATCTCGTCCTCCTGCCGGACGCCGGCGACCACTGTGGCCTGGTGGAAGAATCCGGGGCGGTCCGGCCGCGAGCCTCCGGTGACGACCTCGGCGTGGTCCGGGAGGGTTTCCAGCAGCCGGCGAACAAAGGTGAGCTGGGCCGCGTTGTTGAGCGGGCCGAAGTCGGTGTCCCGGTCGTCGGGGTCGCCGGGCACCTGCTGTGCGGCCCGCGCGGCGAAGGCGTCGAGAAAGGCGTCGTGGATCCGGTGGTGGACCAGGATCCTGGTGGCGGCGGTGCAGTCCTGGCCCGCGTTGTAGAAGGCCAGCGACGACAACTGCTCGACGGTGTCGCCGAGATCGGCGTCCTCGTGGATCAGCACGGGCGCGTTGCCGCCGAGTTCCAGATGGAGTCGCTGGTGGGGGGGGGGCGCGGGGGCGGGGGGGTGGGGTGGTGCGCGGGCGCTGTCCCCCCTCGCTCAACTAGCGCTCCCCTGCCGCCGGGCCCCCCGCGCCGGCCGCGCATTGCTGTCCTGCGCGGACGCTCCCGGTGAGGGCGACGAGCCGGACGGCGGGGTGGGCGACCAGGAGGCGACCGGTGTCACGGTCGCCGCAGACGACGTTGAGCACGCCGGGCGGCAGGTGCTCGGCGGCCAGCCGGGCCAGGAGCGTGGCCGAGGACGGTGTGGTGTCGGACGGTTTGAGGACGACGGTGTTGCCGGCGGCGAGCGCCGGGGCGATCTTCCACACGGCCATCATCAGCGGATAGTTCCACGGGGTGATCTGCGCGCAGACGCCGATCGGTTCACGGCGCAGTACGGAGG
>NZ_JBHYKH010000572.1:0-5525 GCF_042741275.1 Streptomyces sp. NPDC058964 | reverse complement strand
GCCCACGGGGCCCCCGCGGGGGGCAACCCCGCACCGCCCCCCCGGGCGCCGCCGACCCCGGGCCCCTGGGGCCCCCCCGCGCCGCGGGGGGGTGTCCCGGCGCCCCCGGGCCCCCGCAACGCGCGCCGGTAGGCGTTCGGGGTGGTCCCCAGCGCCCGTACGAACTGGTGGCGCAGCGCGGCCGCCGTACCGAACCCGGTCCGGGCTGCGACCGCGTCCACCGTCTGGTTCGAGCGCTCCAGCAACTCCTGTGCCAGCAGCACGCGTTGGCGCAGGATCCAGCGATAGGGCGTGGTGCCGGTCTCCTGCTGGAAGCGGCGGGCGAAGGTGCGGGGAGCCATGTGGGCGCGGGCGGCCAGCTGTTCGACGGTGACCTCCTGGTCGAGGTGGTGCTCCATCCACACCAGGACCTCGCCGACCGTGTCGCACGCGTCCCGGGGCAGCGGCCGTTCGATGTACTGCGCCTGACCGCCGTCCCGGTGCGGCGGCACCACCATCCGCCGCGCGATCTTGTTGGCGACCTCCGGCCCCTGCTCCTTGCGCACGATGTGCAGACAGGCGTCGATCCCGGCGGCGGTGCCGGCGGAGGTGATCACCGGGTCCTCGTCGACATAGAGCACGTCCGGCTCGATGACCGCCCGCGGGTTGCGCAGGGCCAGTTCCCCGGCCTGCCGCCAGTGCACACTGCACCGCCGCCCGTCGAGCAGCCCGGCGGCGCCGAGCACGAACACCCCCGAGCAGACGCTCAGCACCCGCGCCCCGCGCTCCACGGCCCGCACCAGGGCGTCGAGGAGCTCGGGCGGATAGCCGCGCGACACGTAGTCGCTGCCGGCCGGCACGGCGATCAGGTCGGCCTCCTCCAGCCGGTCCAGTCCGAACGGCGTCGAGACCGTGAGCCCGCCGACATGGGTCTCGAGTCGCGGGCCCTCGGCCGAGACCACGGCGAAGTCGTACACCGGCAGCCCCTCGTCACTGCGGTCGATGCCGAACACCTCGCAGACGACGCCGAGCTCGAAGGGATGCACGCCGTCGAGGAGGACGGCGGCCACGTTTCTCAGCATGCTTCCAGTGTGCCGTGGAAGTGGCGGTAATTCGAGGGTGTGCGGCAGTCCTGCCACTGTCTGTAAGGAGTGTTCGGCGCGACAGTGGTGTCATGACTACAGCGCAGACGGAAGCCCTGACCGGAATGGCCGTCGTCCTCGGGATCCTGGTCCTCCTGGTCCTCCCCTCACTGATCGGCATCGTGCGCGACCGGCGCATCGACCGACAGCTCAGGCAGGCCCAGGAGCCCCGGGAGACCGGACGGGATCAGAAGTCCTCGTCCAGGTCGACGGTGCCCTCCACCGCCACCTGGTACGCCGACGGACGCCGCTCGAAGAAGTTGGTCAGCTCCTGAACCCCCTGGAGCTCCATGAAGGAGAAGGGGTTCTCGGAGCCGTACACCGGAGCGAAGCCGAGGCGGCTCAGCCGCTGGTCGGCGACACACTCCAGGTACTGCCGCATCGAGTCGGTGTTCATGCCCGGGAGGCCGTCACCGCACAGGTCGCGCGCGAACTGCAGCTCGGCCTCGACGGCCTCCCGCAGCATGTCGGTGACCTGTCGCTGGAGCTCGTCGTCGAAGAGCTCCGGCTCCTCCTTGCGGACGGTGTCCACCACGTCGAAGGCGAAGGACATGTGCATCGTTTCGTCGCGGAACACCCAGTTGGTGCCGGTGGCCAGCCCGTGCAGCAGTCCGCGGCTGCGGAACCAGTAGACGTAGGCGAAGGCACCGTAGAAGAACAGGCCCTCGATGCACGCGGCGAAGCAGATGAGGTTGAGCAGGAAGCGGCGGCGGTCGGCCTTGGACTCCAGGCGGTCCAGCTTCTCCACCTCGTTGATCCACTTGAAGCAGAACCCGGCCTTCTCGCGGATCGACGGGATGTTCTCCACGGCCGCGAAGGCGGCGGCCCGGTCTTCCGGATCGGGGAGGTAGGTGTCCAGGAGCGTCAGATAGAACTGGACGTGCACGGCCTCCTCGAACAGCTGGCGCGACAGGTAGAGGCGCGCCTCCGGGGAGTTGATGTGCTTGTACAGCGTCAGCACCAGGTTGTTCGCGACGATCGAGTCACCCGTCGCGAAGAAGGCCACCAGCCGGCCGATCAGGTGCTGCTCGGCCGGGGTCAGCCGGGCGAGGTCGGCCACGTCCGAGTGGAGGTCGACCTCCTCCACGGTCCAGGTGTTCTTGATCGCGTCCCGGTAGCGCTCGTAGAAGTCGGGGTAGCGCATCGGGCGGAGAGTCAGCTCGAAGCCGGGGTCGAGCAGGTTCTGGGCACGGGCGGACATTACTGGCAGGCCTCGCAGGACTCGGGGTTCTCAAGGGAGCAGGCGACGGCGTCTGGATCGGCCACCTGCTGGACGGGGATGGACGCTTGCGGCTGCGCCTGGGCGGCTCGGGCGATACGGGTCGCCGGGCGCGAGCGCAGGTAGTACGTCGTCTTCAGGCCCTGCTTCCAGGCGTACGCGTACATCGAGGAGAGCTTGCCGATGGTCGGCGTCTCCATGAACAGGTTCAGGGACTGCGACTGGTCGAGGAACGGGGTCCGGGCCGCCGCCATGTCGATCAGGCCGCGCTGCGGGATCTCCCACGCCGTGCGGTACAGCGCCCGTACGTCGGCCGGGATCCACGCGAAGTCCTGCACCGAGCCGTTGGAGTCGCGCAGCGCCTCACGGGTGCGGGCGTCCCAGACTCCGAGCTCCTTGAGGTCCCTCACGAGGTACGAGTTGACCTGGAGGAACTCGCCGGACAGGGTCTCGCGCTTGAAGAGGTTGGAGACCTGCGGCTCGATGCACTCGTACACGCCCGCGATGGAGGCGATGGTGGCGGTCGGCGCGATCGCGAGGAGCAGCGAGTTGCGCATGCCGACGGCGGCGATCCGCTCGCGCAGGGCGGCCCAGCGCTCGGGCCAGTTGAGCTCGGCGCCGTAGTGGTCGGGGTGCAGGACACCCTTGGCGGTACGGGTCTTCTCCCAGGCCGGGAGCGGACCGCTGCGCTCGGCGAGGTCGGCGGAGGCCTCGTACGCGGCGAGCATGATGCGCTCGGCGATACGGGTGGACAGGGCGCGCGCCTCGGGGGAGTCGAACGGCAGGCGCAGCTTGAAGAAGACGTCCTGCAGACCCATCGCGCCGAGGCCGACGGGACGCCACTTGGCGTTGGAGCGGCCCGCCTGCTCGGTCGGGTAGAAGTTGATGTCGACGACACGGTCGAGGAAGGTCACGGCGGTGCGGACCGTCTCGTCGAGGCGCTTCCAGTCGAGGTCGCCGTCCGTCACGAAGGCGCCCAGGTTCACCGAACCCAGGTTGCAGACGGCCGTCTCGCCGTCGTCCGTGACCTCCAGGATCTCCGTGCAGAGGTTGGAGGAGTGGACCACGTGGCCCGGCTCGGCCGTCTGGTTGGCGGTGCGGTTGGCGGCGTCCTTGAAGGTCATCCAGCCGTTGCCGGTCTGCGCCAGGGTGCGCATCATGCGCCCGTACAGGTCGCGGGCGGGGATCGTCTTCTTCGCCAGTCCGGCGGCCTCCGCCCGGCGGTAGGCGGCCTCGAACTCGGCGCCCCACAGGTCGACCAGCTCCGGCACGTCCGACGGGGAGAACAGCGACCACCGCTCGTCGGCGTTGACCCGGCGCATGAACTCGTCCGGGATCCAGTGCGCGAGGTTCAGGTTGTGGGTACGGCGGGCGTCCTCACCGGTGTTGTCGCGCAGCTCCAGGAACTCCTCGATGTCGGAGTGCCAGGTCTCCAGGTAGACCGCCGCCGCGCCCTTGCGCCGGCCGCCCTGGTTCACGGCGGCGACGGAGGCGTCGAGAGTCTTCAGGAACGGGACGATGCCGTTGGAGTGGCCGTTGGTGCCGCGGATGAGCGAACCACGGCTGCGGATTCGGGAGTAGGAGAGGCCGATGCCGCCGGCGTGCTTCGAGAGCCGGGCCACCTGGTGGTAGCGGTCGTAGATGGAGTCCAGCTCGTCCAGCGGGGAGTCGAGGAGGTAGCAGGACGACATCTGGGGGTGCCGCGTACCGGAGTTGAAGAGCGTGGGGGAGGAGGGCAGGTAGTCGAGGCGGCTCATGAGCGCGTAGAGCGCGCCGACTTCGTCGACCGACCGGTTGCCGTCGTCCTCGGCGAGACCGGCCGCGACGCGCAGCATGAAGTGCTGGGGCGTCTCGACGACCTTGCGGGTGATGGGGTGGCGCAGCAGGTAGCGGCTGTGCAGCGTGCGCAGGCCGAAGTAGCCGAAGCGGTCGTCCGCGTCCGCGTCGATCAGCGAGTCCAGCCGCTCGGCGTGCAGCCGTACGAACTCTGCGGTCCGGTCGGCGATCAGTCCCTCGCGGTGCCCCACGGCGACGGACTCGGTGAAGGTGGTGACACCCTGCGAGGCGGCCTCGGCACGGATGCCGACGGCCAGCAGCCGGGCGGCCAGCTTCGAGTAGGCGGGGTCCTCGGAGATGAGGCCGGCGGCCGCCTCCGTGGCCAGCTCGCGCAGCTCCGTCTCGTCCGCCCGCGCGGACCGTCCGCGCAGCGCGGCGGCGGCGACCCGGCCGGGGTCGGCGTCGGGGAGGTCTGCGGTCAGCTCGGTCAGGGTCCGCAGCAGCGCGGTACCGGGACCGTCGGTCTCCAGGCCTGTGGCTGAAGCCGGGTCGGCTGGCGCGATGGTCACGTGGGGCTCTCCCTCGCTCGGCACGGGGCCTGGCGGAGGGCAGGGCGGCACACGAGCGCACGCGGCGTCGCGTCCACCGGCCCACTCCGCGAGGCCCGGACGTCAGAGCACCCGGACCGGACGGCCGGGCGCGCTGTCGGCAGGTCCTCGGACTGGTCATGCGTGTGGTTGCACGCAAGTACACCGTTGCGGGACAGTTCCGGATTCGCACCGGATTCCCCTGTGGCGACAGCGAGCATGAGCATACATCTAGTGCCGGGTGAGGACAGCACCCCCATATGTTGTGTCTGCGGTGTGTTGGTGTAACTCCGGAGCGTGTCAGAGTGTCAATTCGTAGGTGAGCAGCATGAGGTCGTCGGCGTGCGGAATCGGGTTCCAGTCGCGCTCGGCGACCCGGACGAAACCGAGACGCTCGTAGATGCGGTGGGCGGCGTGCATCATGTGCTGGGTCGACAGGACGATCCCCGTGCACCCCTCCAGGGCCCGTGCGCGCTCGACACAGGCCCGCACGAGCGCCTCCCCGGCTCCCCGGCCGCGGGCCGAGTGGGTGACCGCCAGCATCCGGATCTCGGCCTCGCCGGGACCGGCGAGATCGGCCATGGGGCCACCGGACGGCACGAAGGTGACCCCGCCGAGCACCTCCCCGTCCGCCACGGCGACCAGTACGTCGGCGGCCGCCGCCCGCTTGGCCACGTCCTTGAGCTCGCCCAGGTACCAGTCGCTCTCGCCGAAGGTCAGCAGGCCGTCCTGCCGTTAGGCCTGAGCGGTGATCTCGCCGAGGGTGGTGTACTCGGCGGGGGCCGCGGGCCGGATCACGATGTCCATGGGTCGAGTGTGCGG
>NZ_JBHYKH010000571.1:5005-5534 GCF_042741275.1 Streptomyces sp. NPDC058964 | reverse complement strand
GAATCCGGGATGGGTCTCGGCCCTGAACAGCGGCGCGTGATGGCCGTCGGCGGCGGTGACCGCGTTGTGGTGGGGCTGGGGGTCCTTGCGCCGGGCCGGCCGAGCAGATCCCGCGCGGCGAGCCGGGCCGGTCGCGCCAGGTCGCCGGAGAGGGCGAGTTCCGCGTACGTCACGTGCGACCACCTCCCGCATGACCGCACCCGGACCCGGGGGCCGTACAAACGCACATGCATATGCATGTCGCCCATAACTCCAGCTCATGCAATACGACAGCAGACTTATGCCTTGCATGTGCGGCAGTATCATCTCCACACGGCCGTCACTGGGCGGCGGCGGCAGGGCGCGACAGCTCTTCCCGAGGGACCAGAGGAGTAGATCCGTGATGACTCGTTCCGTGCGCAGGACCCGGCGAACGCTGCAGGTGGCCGGCGCAGGAGTCGCCGCCCTCCTGGCGCTCGGCGCCCGCGCCGCGACCCGCGCGGCGGGGCGGGCGGCCACGGGCGCGGCGCGCGCCAGAGCGCCACCGCCG
>NZ_JBHYKH010000571.1:1451-4995 GCF_042741275.1 Streptomyces sp. NPDC058964 | reverse complement strand
GGCCCGCCCCAGTATCCCCCCCCCACCGGCCCCGCGCCCCCTCCACACCGACCGACTAGTTGCCCGCCTAATCGCCCCACGGGCCGCCAAATACCCACTCCTCGTCGTCCGCGTCCCCGAAGCTGTCCGGCGACGTGAGCGTCTTCGCGGCGGCCTCCCTCAAGGAGAGCTTCACCGCGCTGGGCAGGGAGTTCGAGAAGCAGCACCCGGGCACCAGGGTCAGCTTCAATTTCGGCGGCAGCGACGCCCTTGCCGCGAGCATCACGAGCGGTGCTCCCGCCGACGTCTTCGCCGCCGCCAGCCCCAAGACCATGGCGATCGTGACGGACAGGAGCGACGCGGCCGGCACCCCGGCCACCTTCGTCCGCAACCAGCTGGAGATCGCGACCCTGCCGGGCAACCCCGACAAGGTCTCCTCCCTCAAGGACCTCACCAAGTCCGGACTCAAGGTCGTCCTGTGCGACAGGACGGTACCGTGCGGCGCCGCCGCCCAGAAGGCCCTGGACGCCGACAGCCTCAGGCTCACCCCGGTCTCCTACGAGGAGGACGTGAAGTCCGCCCTGAACAAGGTGGTACTGAAGGAGGCCGACGCCGCGGTGGTCTACCGGACCGATGTGAAGGCCGCGGGTGACAAGGTGGAGGGCGTGGAGTTCCCCGAATCGGCCGAGGCCGTCAACGACTACCCGATCGCCCTGCTGAAGGACGCGCAGAACGCCGAGGCGGCCAAGGCGTTCATCGCGCTGGTGCAGTCCCCCGAGGGCCAGAAGGTCCTGACCGATGCCGGGTTCCTCAAGCCGTGACCCAGGTCGACAAGTCCGGTTCCGCGGCCGACACCCTGACGGGTGGGCCGGGGCGCCGGCGCGTCCGCACGGGCGCCGGCCGTGGAGCGCCGCTGCCGTTGCTGATCCCCGGCGTGGTGGCAATGGCGTTCCTGCTGCTGCCCCTCGTCTCGCTGCTCGTCCGGGCCCCCTGGAGCAGCCTCCCGGACCTGCTGAGCAGCACCGAGGTATGGCAGGCGCTCCAGCTGTCCCTGGTCAGCGCGACCGCCGCGACCGCCGTGAGCCTGGTCCTGGGGGTGCCGCTGGCCTGGCTGCTGGCCCGCACGGACTTCCCGGGACGCGGTCTCGTACGGGCTCTGGTCACCCTGCCCCTGGTGCTGCCCCCGGTCGTGGGCGGTGTGGCACTGCTCCTCGCCCTCGGCCGCAACGGTGTCGTGGGCCGGTCGCTGGACGACTGGTTCGGGATCACGCTGCCGTTCACCACGGCCGGGGTGGTGATCGCCGAGGCGTTCGTCGCGATGCCGTTCCTCGTCATCAGCGTGGAGGGCACCCTGCGCGCCGCCGACCCGCGCTTCGAGGAGGCGGCCACCACCCTGGGCGCCTCCCGCTTCACGGCGTTCCGCCGTGTCACCCTGCCGTTGATCGCCCCCGGCATCGCCGCGGGCGCGGTCCTGGCCTGGGCCCGGGCTCTCGGCGAGTTCGGCGCGACCATCACCTTCGCCGGCAACTTCCCCGGCCGCACCCAGACCATGCCGCTCGCCGTCTACCTCGCCCTGCAGAACGATCCCGAGGCGGCGATGGCCCTCAGCCTGGTCCTGCTGGCCGTGTCGATCGCGGTGCTGGCGGGCCTGCGGGACCGCTGGCTGACGACGACGTGACCCACCGCCTTACGATCCTTTCCATACGCACGGCCACGGCCACCCCCGCCGACGGCGCAGCCCCCTCGTACGGGTGCCGCGGGAAAGGGCCGCGCCCGCGCTCCGTTCGACTCTGGATGTGCACCGGATGACCGACATCGAGGACACCACCGCCGGCCTCGCCGCCGAAGGCGTTCGCGGTGACGGGCTCGACGCGCGGCTCGTCGTCGACCGGGATTCCTTCCGGCTCGACGTCGCGCTCACCGCCGCGCCGGGCGACGTGGTCGCGCTGCTGGGCCCCAACGGTGCCGGCAAGACCACGGCTCTGCGCGCGCTCGCCGGTCTGGTACCGCTCACGGGCGGCCATCTGCGCCTGGACGGCGCCTCCCTGGTCCGCGTGCCCCCGGAGTCCCGCCCGGTCGGTGTCGTCTTCCAGGACTATCTGCTCTTTCCGCACCTGTCCGCCCTGGACAACGTGGCCTTCGGACCGCGCTGCCAGGGCGCGACGAAGGCGGCGGCCCGCGCGGAGGCCGCGGCCTGGCTGGAGCGGATGGGTCTTGCCGAGCACTCCGGCACCAGACCCCGCCGCCTCTCCGGCGGACAGGCACAGCGCGTGGCCCTGGCCCGTGCCCTGGCCACCCGCCCCCGGCTGCTGCTCCTGGACGAGCCGCTCGCCGCCCTCGACGCCCGCACCCGTCTGGAGGTGCGCGCCCAGCTCCGCCGCCACCTGGCCGAGTTCGAGGCGGTCGCCGTGCTGGTGACCCACGACCCGCTGGACGCCATGGTGCTCGCCGACCGGCTGGTCGTGATCGAGCACGGCGGTGTGGTCCAGGAGGGATCCCCGGCCGAGATCGCCCGCCGTCCGCGCACCGACTACATCGCCCAGCTGGTCGGCCTGAATCTCTACACGGGCACGGCGGACGGCCACACGGTCCGGCTGGACGCCGGGCCCGCCATCACGACCACGGAGGACCTCTCCGGGCCGGTCTTCGTCGCGTTCCCGCCGAGCGCCGTCACCCTCTACCGGGACCGCCCGAGCGGCTCCAGCGCCCGGAACCTGTGGCGCTGCGAGGTCGCCGGTCTGGAGACGCACGGCGACCAGATCCGCGCCGATCTCACCGGTGGCCTCCGCCTCGCCGCCGACCTCACGACGGTTGCCGCCGCCGAACTCGGACTGCACCCGGGCGCAGCTGTCTGGGCGACCGTCAAAGCGACGCAGACACACGCATATCCGGCCTGAACGGGCACAAGCCCTACGGTGGGTGCCCATGACACTGAGCATCCGCAATCAGCTCCCCGGGACCGTCACCGAGGTCGACGCCGGCGAGGTCATGGCGACGGTCAGGATCCAGCTGGACGGCGGGCAGAACCTCGTGGCCGCCATCACCCTGGAGGCCGTCGAACAACTGGGCCTCGCCCCCGGCTCCGCCGTCCGCGCCCTGGTGAAGTCGACGGAGGTCTCCCTCGCCACGAGCCGGATCCAGGGCCTGTCGATCCGCAACCAGCTGCCCGGGGCGATCACCCGCATCGGGCTCGGCGGGGTCATGGCCTCGGTACGGATCGCCGTGGCCGGCGGCGAGATCACGGCGGTGATCACCAAGGAGGCGGCCACCGATCTCGGTCTCTTCGTGGGCTCGGACGCGATCGCCCTGATCAAGGCGACCGAGGTGGCACTCGCGACGGCCTAGCCGGCCCGGGTGCGAACGGGAGGGCCCCCGTCCAAGGGGCTTGAGTTCTGGTGGTCCTTGCAACACCCCGGTTCAAGGGGTGCCACTGGGGCGGCCGTCGGCCGACTCGTGAGCGGGAGGTAGGTCTCTGTCAGCCCACACACCCGAGCACCCGGACGCCGTCGCCACCGAGTGAACAGTCCGGCCACGCAGAACGCGCCGCAGGGCAACCCCCCCCCCG
>NZ_JBHYKH010000571.1:0-1441 GCF_042741275.1 Streptomyces sp. NPDC058964 | reverse complement strand
GCCGAAGGCCGCCGTGGCCGTGGCCGCCCCCCGCCCGCCCCCCGGGCGGCACACCTCCACAAACAAAACAGCCGCGGTGATGTGGTTACCCGCCCCCCCCCCCCACCCGCCCCCCCGCGCCCCCCCGCCCCCCGATCGACCACGCGCCCCACCCCCCCCGCCGGCCCGTCACACCCCCCCCCCCGCGTCTCGCCAGGCTCCTGGCCACAGCCAGTTGATCACTGTGTTGCGACGACCCCTGGAATTCGCCAGGTGTGGACGGGGGCCCTCATGCGCTCGCTCGGGCCGCTCAGCCCTCGTACGCGTCCATCGGCGGGCACGAGCAGACCAGGTTGCGGTCGCCGAAGGCCTGGTCGATACGGCGCACCGGCGGCCAGTACTTGTCGGCGGCCGACACACCGGCCGGGAAGACGGCCTCCTCGCGGCTGTAGGCGTGGTCCCAGTCGGCGCCGAGCGCGGCCGCCGTGTGGGGCGCGTTGCGCAGCGGGTTGTCCTCCGCCAGCCACTCCCCCGCGCCGACCTTCTCGATCTCCGCGCGGATGGCGATCATCGCCTCGCAGAACCGGTCCAGCTCGATCAGGTCCTCGGACTCGGTCGGCTCGATCATCAGTGTGCCGGCCACCGGGAAGGACATGGTCGGCGCGTGGAAGCCGTAGTCGATCAGCCGCTTGGCGACGTCGTCGACGCTCACGCCGGTCGCCTTGGTCAGCGGGCGCAGGTCGATGATGCACTCGTGCGCGACCAGGCCACCGGGGCCGGTGTAGAGCACCGGGTAGTGCGGCTCGAGACGCTTGGCGATGTAGTTGGCGGAGAGCACGGCCACCTGCGTGGCCCGCTTCAGCCCCTCGCCGCCCATGAGCCGGACGTACGCCCAGGAGATGGGCAGGATGCCGGCCGAGCCCCACGGAGCCGCCGAGATCGGACCGACGCCCGTCTCCGGGCCGGCCGAGGGCTGCATCGGGTGGTTCGGCAGGTACGGCGCCAGGTGCGACCGTACGGCCACCGGACCGACGCCGGGGCCACCGCCGCCGTGCGGGATGCAGAACGTCTTGTGCAGGTTGAGATGGGAGACGTCACCGCCGAAGTGGCCCGGCTTGGCGAGGCCGACCAGGGCGTTGAGGTTGGCGCCGTCGACGTAGACCTGGCCGCCCGCCTCGTGGACCTGGGCGCAGATGTCGGCGACGTGCTCCTCGAACACACCGTGTGTGGACGGGTAGGTGATCATGAGCACCGCGAGCTCGTCGCGGTACTGCTCGATCTTGGCCCGCAGGTCCTCGACGTCGATCTCGCCGTCCTCGGCGGTCCTGACGACGACGACCTTCATCCCGGCCATGACGGCGCTGGCGGCGTTGGTGCCGTGCGCGGAGGACGGGATCAGGCACACGGTGCGCTGGTCGTCGCCGGTGGGGCGGTGGGTGCCCCGCACGGCGCGCAGACCCGC
>NZ_JBHYKH010000570.1:4436-5536 GCF_042741275.1 Streptomyces sp. NPDC058964 | reverse complement strand
GAGTGAGCCAAGTAACCGGGCACGCTCACCTGCGGCGAGGATCACGGCGGCGGCGCCGTCGCCGATGGGCGGGCAGTCGCCGCTCCGGAGCGGTCGTACGAGGTAGTCGCCGTGGGGCACCGGACCGCGCAGCTGCGCATGGGGGTTGGCGGCCGCCGCCCGGCGGCTGCGCGCCCCGACGGCGGCGAGCGCGGGTTCGTCGGTGTCCCCGGCGTCGATGAGCGCCTGTGCCTGGAGCGCGGCCAGCGCGACGGAGTCCGGCCACAGAGGAGCGACGTAGTACGGGTCGAGCTGCCGGGTGAGCACGTCGCGGACCGAGCCGGGCGAGGACTTGCCGTAGGCGTACACGAGCGCCGTGTCCGCGTCCCCGGTGAGCAGTTTGGTCCACGCCTCGTACAGCGCCCAGGCGCCGTCCATCTCCACGTGCGACTCGGAGATGGGCGGCCAGGCGCCCACGCCGTCGAGGGCGAGGGTGAAGGAGAAGGCCCGGCCGGCGAGGTAGTCGCTGGAGCCGGAGCAGGTGAAGCCGATGTCGGCGGTCTTCAGGCCGGTCCGGCCGAGGACGTCGTGCAGCACCGGCATGAGCATCTCCACCTCGGAGAGCTCCTCGCTGGTGCGCCGGTGGTCGGTCTGCGCGAAGGCGACGACCGCGATGTCACGCGTCACAGCAGCTCCTTGTAGGTGTCGTACTCCGCGTCGGGTTCACCGGTCGGCCGGTAGTGGTCGGGATAGCGGGCCCCGTCGGTCCACACGGGCTCGACGCGCAGTCCCATGCGCACCTGGTCGTAGGGGATGCCGCCGATGCGGCCGTGCAGGGCGAGTCCGGCGCCGTCGAGGGCGATGTGGGCGTAGACGTAGGGCACCTCGATGTCCAGGTTCCTCGCCTTGATGTTGACGATGCAGTAGGTGGTGACCGTGCCGCGGGGGCCGACCTCCACCTGTTCGGATGTGGCGACACCACATGTGGGGCACGCACCCCTCGGCGGGACGTACACCTTGCGGCAGGAGGGGCAGCGTGGGGGGGGGCGGCGGCCGGGGGGGGGCGGCGGACCCCGGGGGCCGCGGGGGGGGGGGGGGGGCGAGGCCCGCCGGGGGGGGCG
>NZ_JBHYKH010000570.1:0-4426 GCF_042741275.1 Streptomyces sp. NPDC058964 | reverse complement strand
GGCCCGACCACCCCGTTTTGTGTTGGGGCAAAAACAATTGGGGGCCACCCCCCCCGGGGGGGCAGAAACACTTGGGGTCGGGGGGGCCGGCGTGCCCCGCCCGCGGGGGGGGGGGCGAGGGCGTGGATGTAGGCGGACTGGGCGCGGCCCGGCGAGTAGGTGTAGTCGAGGCGGGCGGCGGCGACGATCCCGGTGATTGCGTCCGTGAACTCGCCGCTGTGGCCGCTCGGTTGCTCCGGCTCGCCGTCGTACGGCTCGAAGCAGGCGATGTCCGTGATGGCACCGGAGCGTTCTTCTGCCCAGCGGACGCGCACGCGCATCCCGGTGCGCACGGCGTCGGGGCCGGGGGCGTCCAGGGCGTGCAGCAGCGCCGTGTCGGCGCCGTCGAGCCGGACCAGCACCCAGGCGAAGGGGGTGTCGAGGGGCTGGCCGCGGCGCGGCTCGTGGTTCCAGGCCCAGGTGGTGACGGTGCCGGTCGGGGCGACCTCCACGAGGCCGCGCAGTTCCTCGGCGGTCACCGGGTCGTACTCGACGGGTGGGACGAGGGTGCGGCCGTCGCCGGTCCGCACGCCGAGGACGACGCGCTCGCGCAGTCCGGTCAGGAACGCGCTCTGGACCGGGCCGACGGAGCGGGTGAAGGGGAACTCCACGACCAGGGGGGCTTTGAGGACTTCGGGCATCGAAGACTCTCCTTCGCGGGTCGGGCGTGCGCGGGTCAGGCGCGCTTGTAGACGGGGGGACGCTTCTCCGCGAAGGCGCGGGCGCCTTCCTTGGCGTCGGCGGTGTCGAAGACCGGCCAGCCGCGGGCGAGCTCGGCCGCGAGGCCGTCGGTCTCCGTCATCTCGGCGGTCTCGTACACCGACGCCTTCACGGCCTCGACGGCGAGCGGCCCGCAGGCGTTGATCCGCTCGGCGATCTCCAGGGCCTTGGTGAGGGCGCCGCCGTCGGACACGACATGGCCGATCAGCCCGATGTCCGCGGCCTCGCGGGCGCTGTAGGGCCGCCCGGTGAGCAGCATCTCCAGGGCGTGGGTGCGCGGGATCTGGCGTTGCAGCCGGACGGTCGAGCCGCCGATGGGGAAGAGTCCGCGCCTGACCTCGAACAGGCCGAAGGTCGCGGACTCGCCCGCGATCCGGATGTCGGTGCCCTGCAGGATCTCGGTCCCGCCCGCGACGCAGTACCCCTCGACGGCGGCGATCACCGGTTTGCGGGGGCGATGGTGGCGCAGCATCGCCTTCCAGTGCAGGTCGGGGTCGGCCTTGAGCCGGTCGCGGTAGTGCTCCCCCTCCATGCCCCGGCCGGCCAGCGCCTTGAGGTCCATCCCGGCGCAGAAGGCGTCCCCGGCCCCGGTGAGCACGACCGACCGGACCGTGTCGTCCTCGTCGGCCTCCAGCCAGCCGTCGTACAGGCCCACGAGCATGGGCAACGAGAGCGCGTTCTTGGCGTCGGGCCTGTTGAGCGTGAGCACCAGTGTGGCGCCCTCGCGCCGCACGGCGAGGTGTTCCGTCCCACCCATTGACCGTCTCCCCTCTGAAAGAACGAGAACAGGTTGCAGTAGGCGGGTGGGCACTTCAAGGGTTTTCTGACAGACAGTCAGATTTCTTCGCGCGGACCCTTCACAGTTGCCGCGCCCTTTGCTCTGATGACCGGCGAACCGACACAGATGCCAGGCACGCCGGGGGTCAGGAGGAGCGGTGGAGTACAACCTTGCCGACCTGTTCGAGTCGGTCGTCGACGTGGTCCCGGACCGCGAGGCGCTCGTGTACGTCGACCACCCCGGCACGGGCGCGGAGCGCCGTCTGACCTATGCGCAGCTGGACGCAGCCGCCAACCGCGTCGCCCACCATCTGATCGACAGCGGGATACGTGCCGGTGAGCACGTCGGCCTCCACCTCTACAACGGCGTCGAGTACCTGCAGACGGTGCTCGGCTGCCTGAAGGCACGGATCGTGCCGGTCAATGTCAACTACCGGTATGTGGAGGAGGAACTGGTCTACCTCTACCGGGACGCCGACCTCGTGGCCGTCGTCTTCGACGCGGAGTTCACCGGCCGGGTGGCGGCTGCGCTGCCGCGCACGGAGAAGCTGCGGCATCTGGTCAGGGTGGGAAGCCCGGAGCCGGGGGCACCCGAGGTCCCGGCCGTGGCGTTCACGGAGGCCGAGGCGGCCGGGTCGCCGGCCCGTGAATTCCCCGAACGCTCGGGCGACGACCGGTTCATCATCTACACCGGCGGCACCACCGGGATGCCCAAGGGCGTGATGTGGCGCCAGGAGGACCTGTTCTTCGCGGGGCTGGGCGGCGGGGCACCGACGGGAGAGCCGGTGCAGAAGCCGGAGGAACTCGCCGAGCGGGTCGCGGCCGGCGGTTCGGGGATCACCTTCTTCCCCACTCCCCCGCTGATGCACGGCACCTCCACCCTCACCGCCTTCATCGGCTTCAACTTCGGGCAGCGGATCGTGCTTCACCGCAAGTTCGTGCCGGAGGAGGTACTCAGGACCGTCGAGCAGGAGCGCGTCACCAGCATCTCGCTGGTGGGCGACGCGATGCTGCGGCCGCTGATCGACGCGCTGAACGGGCCCATGAAGGGCACGGACCGGTCCTCGGTGTTCAGTGTGTCGTCGTCCGGCGCGATCATGTCGGAAACCGTGCGCAGGCAGTTCCGGGAGCTGGTCCCGAACGCCATGCTGCTGAACAACTTCGGCTCCTCCGAGTCCGGCTTCAACGGCACCGCCACGGAGGACTCCGGACCCGGGCGCGGCTTCCGCATCCGTATGAACTCCCGGACCCTGGTGGTGGACCCGGCCACGCACGAGCCGGTCGCCGTGGGCGAGACCGGCCGGGTCGCCCAGTGCGGCCACGTCCCCCTCGGCTACTACAACGACCCCCGCAAGACCGCCGAGACCTTCTTCGAGAAGGACGGCCGGCGCTGGGTGCTCCTCGGCGACATGGCGACCGTCGACGAGGAGGGCGTCGTCACCGTCCTCGGCCGCGGCTCGCAGTGCATCAACACCGGGGGCGAGAAGGTGTACCCGGAGGAGGTCGAGCAGGCGCTCAAGTCCCATCCGGACGTGTACGACGCGCTGGTGGCCGGGGTGCCGGACGCCAGGTGGGGCAACCATGTGGCGGCGGTGGTGCAGCTGCGCGAGGGCGCTGAACGGCTCTCCCTGACGGACCTCCAGACCCACTGCCGGGCGCACCTCGCCGGATACAAGGTCCCGCGCCAGCTCGTGATCACGGAGTCCATCCGGCGCTCGCCGAGCGGAAAGGCCGACTACCGGTGGGCACGTGAGGTGGCGGTGGCGGCGGACCGCTAGGCCCTGGCGTCGAATCCCCGCCCGCCCCGCGACGCCGTGCACGCTCCCCCGGGCTCTCGGCCTGGCGCGAGCAGGGGACCCCCTGACGCCGCCGGCCTGCCCTTCCGGCGTGGACGGGGATGTGACGACGGGACCCTGGCGGGCCGGGCGGTGGGCGTCGGCAGCGTACTCTGTGCGGGCGGTCGGCCTCGGCGGTGAACAGAGGGTGACGGCCGGCCGTGGTGATGACGCCCCCGCCACCCGGGCCCGCGCCACCGCACCAGCACCGGGCCACGCACGGAAGGACCTTCGGGTGTCGCACCTCACGCCTCCTCGTCAACCGGCGGACACCGGACAGGACCCCGCTGCGGCCGAGCACGGCGTCGGCCCGGCCGACCGGCCCGCGACACCCCCGGAAGAAACACCGGAAGAATTCCTGGAAGAAACCCCGGAAGAGACCGCACTCCCGGCAGCGACCCAGCACGCACCCGCCGAGGACACCCCGCGAGTCACCGCGGACGCGGTACTCCGGCCGGCACCCGCCCCCACAGTCACCGTGCTCTCGCCGGCCGGCCCCGACGGCGCTCCCGGCCACGGCGAGGAAGAGGCCGCGGCCGCCCACCCGGACGAGACCTCCCCGGCCCGCCCCGGTCGGTCCGGCCGGCGCCTCACGTACCCGCGGGTCGCGCGCGGCGTGTCCATCGGGACCACGGTGCTGGCCGCCGCCCTGGTGCTCGGGGCGCTGCTGCTCCCGAACCAGCTCGACCGGCTCACCGTCACCGCGTTTCTGCGCATCCCCGCGGAAGGGATCCTGCTCGCGGGCCTGCTGCTCACGCTGCCGCCGCGGCCGAGGCGGGTCACGGCGGTTGCGGCCGGCCTGCTGCTGGGCCTGCTCACCATCCTGAAGTGCGTCGACATGGGCTTCTACGAGGTGCTGGTCCGCCCCTTCGACCTGGTCCTCGACTGGATCCTGCTCGGCGCCGCCGCGGAGTGGGTGCGGGAGTCCTTCGGCCGCGGCGGCGAGCTGTTCGCCATCGCCGCGGTGATCGTCCACGTCATCGCCGTGCTGGTGCTGACGACGCTCGCGATGGTGCGGGAGTCGAAACGTTTAGTCCGGCACCCCCCGGGGGCCC
>NZ_JBHYKH010000569.1:0-5582 GCF_042741275.1 Streptomyces sp. NPDC058964 | reverse complement strand
GCGCCCCGCGCCCCCCCCCCCGCGTGTCCCCCCCGGCCGCCCCCGCCCACCCCGGGGGGGGCCCGGGCCGCGGTGTGACGGGTGACGGACCGCACGGAAGCGTGGCGCCGTCGGCGCAGGGGTTTCCCGATGGCCGCTGTCAGCGAGCGGGACTAGCGTGCTGAGTGGGACCGATTCCCGTGCCAGGCCGGGAGGAGCGCCATGAAGCTGGACAAGCCGGTGACCGGCGGACCCTGCTGGACGGAGCTGGGGACGAACGATCTGGAGGGCGCCAAGCGGTTCTACACGGAGCTGTTCGGCTGGCGTCCGGAGACGGATCCGCGCCAGGAGGCGGGGGGCTACACGGTCGCGCACCTCGGGGACGCGGCGGTCGCCGCGCTCACCCGGCTGTACCAGTTCCAACCGGTCGCGTGGAACGTGTCGTTCGCGGTGGCGGACGCTGACGCGACGGCGCGTACGGTCGAGGAAGCCGGCGGCACCGTGATCCTCGGCCCGTTGGACGTGTTCGACGCCGGCCGCTTCGCCGTGGCCCTCGACCCGACGGGCGCGGCCTTCCAGCTGTGGCAGCCGCGGACGTTCCCGGGCGCCGGGCTGTTCAACGCGCCGGGCTCGCTGGGCTGGGTGGAGCTCGCGACCCACGACACCGACCGGGCACGGGACTTCTACGCCACGGTCTTCGGATGGACCGTCAATGCCTCCGAGTGGTACACGCAGTGGGGCATCGACGGCGAGGACTTCGGCGGGATGGCGGACATGGGCGACCGTTTCCCGCCCGAGGTGCCACCGCACTGGATGCCGTACTTCGCGGTCGCGGACGTGGACGCGACGACGCAGGTGGCGATCGAGGCGGACGGTTCGGTCCTGGTGGAGCCGACGTCGATGGGGAGCGTCCGGCGCATCGCCGTACTGCGGGATCCGCAGGGAGCGGCCTTCGGGGTGTACGCCGCGGGCGAGGAGGGCTGAGCGGCCGGCGGCCTCAGGCGCGCAGCGCGCCGATCCGGCCCTCGAGACGGGACAGCAACTCGGCCAGCAGGCCCGCCAGTTCCTCCTGTCCTTCGGGGGCGAGCGCCGACAGTACGGCCGTCTCGTAGGCGAGTTGCTCGGGCAGGATGCCGTCGACGAGGTCACGGCCGGCGTCGGTGAGCCGGACGTGGGCGACCCGTCGGTCGCGGGTGTCGCCGCGGCGCTCGACGAGTCCGCGCTCGGTCAGGTTCTTGAGCCGCTTGGTGACGGCGGCTCCCGAGGAGAAGGTCTCCCGGGCCAGCTCGCTGGGGGTCAGTTCGTGGCCGGTGCGGCGCAGCGCGCCGAGCAGGTCGAACTCGGGACGGCTGAGTCCGGCGCGGCGCAGCGGGGCGTCCTCGGCCTGTTGCAGGAGGGCGGCGCAACGGTTGATGCGGCCGATGACCTCCATGGGCCCGGTGTCCAGTTCGGGGTGGACGGTCCGCCACTGCCGGACGACCGCGGCGACGGTGTCGCCCCTCCCCTCGCCGTTGTCGGCCGCCGGTCGTCCGTTCGTCGCCGTCATGGCCGTGCGTCCTCCGTTGTCGTCGTCTTCGCAGCCTGCGTACCGGCCCGGGAGTGCGGTCCCCGGCATCGCACCGTCGCCGCGAGCGTACGGTGTCCGGCACGCTCGGCGAGCACGACCCGCTCCTCGGGCAGGGCGCGTCGCCGCCACTCGCCGGACACGGCGTCGGTCGTGGCGCGCAGGTCCGCCAGGGCCGCGGTGAGTCCGCGGCGGGCCGCCTCCAGCGAGCGGGGTGCCGGATGCGGCTCCGCAAGGAGGCGCGCGGTGTGCTCACGGGCCCGCTCGACGGCGGTGAGGGCGCGCTCGACGCGGTCGCCGGCACGCCGGTCGGTGACGGCCACGGCCGCGGCGAACCCGGCCAGCGCGCCGACGAGGGTGTCCGCGACCCGCTCGGTGATCAGCTCGCCGGAGTCCTGCGTGCGCGCGAACTCGGTGATGAGCAGGGCCATCGGGGTGACACAGATGCTGCCGAGCCAGTAGTTGCGGCCGATCAGCGCCTCGGCGCCGAAGTTGAGGACCAGGCAGCACAGCACCAGGGCCGCCGGGTGGAGGTGGGCCAGCGGGACGATCGCGGCGAAGACGAGGACGCCGGCCAGGTTGCCGACCACGCGCTGGACGCCCCGGCTCCAGGTGAGGGTGACGTTGGCCTGGTAGAGGGAGGCCGCGGTGACCAGGGCCCAGTAGGGGCGCCCCACGCCGAGGGCGAGGGAGGCGTATCCGGCGAGGGCGCAGCCGAGGGCGGTCCGGGCGGCGACATGGGTGAACGGCCCCGGCCCGCGCCACCACCGCCGGGCCGGAGCTCCGAGTCCGGCCTCGGCACCCGGCAGCTCGTACACGTCCGTGGCATCCATGGTGTCCGTGGCATCCATGGTGTCCGTGGCGTCCATGGACACCACCTGACGGTCCACTCGCGGCACGCGTCCGGTGCCGCGCAGATCGCGTGCCCAGGCCCGCAGCCGCTCGGGGTCCGCGTCCCCGGGTGCGGCGAGGGCGACCTCGGCGCGGACGACGAGCCGTTCGAGGGCGCGGCGGGTCCGGTCGGCGCGGGCGCCGTCGGCGGGCAGTGCCCGCCGGGCCGCCTGTACGGCCGCGGCCGCCGCGGCACGGGCCCGGTCGTGGCCCTGGGCGGTGCCGTGCGTGGTGGCGTACGCGGCGGCGGCGTTCAGGGCGTGGGCGGTGGCACGGCGCTCGGGGCCGTGCGGGCGCAACAGCCCCGGTGCCATGCCGACCAGCCAGGCCCAGCCACCCGCCGTCAGCGCCAGCCCCACGTGGCCGGGCACCTGACCGAGGGTCTGGGGGGCGAACAGCGAGGCGGAGCTGATGAAGGTCAGGACCACGTTCCCGGGCGGGCCGATGCGGCTCGCGTCGCACAGCGCCTTCTGCACGGCGGCCATGAGTGCGCCGACGGTGACCAGGACGACGGCGTCGGCGGTGAGCGACGCGGCCGTCAGGGCCACGGCGAGGCCGCCGACCATGCCGAGGACCACCCGGGCCAGGGCGCGGGCCCGGGCCGCGTACGGGCGGTTGTGGCCGTACAGCGCGCACAGGGATCCGGCCATCGTGTACATGGCCAGGTCGAGTCTGCCGAGCGCCAGCAGGGCCAGGTTGGGCGGGGCGACCGCGGCGACCACGCTGAGCGCGGGCTTGAACCAGATGTCCGAGGGCCGGCCGAGGCGCAGCGCCCCGGCGAGGGGGAGACGGAGGGGGGTCGCACTGCTCATACCCGTCAATTTAGCATGTGTTTTACCAGTAAATGAATTGCACCACTTGGCGGTATCCGCCTCGTCACCTGCCGTGCTCCGCGGAATGCTCCCCGTGTACACCTTTGCGCTTGCGTGCGCGCCGCATGTCCCGGGCATCGCATACATCGACCGATCGTGAAGCGCTGAGCAGGGAGCGGGGAGGTGCACGTGCACGGACCGGCTTCGCCCGGGTGGCTGCTGGTCGCGCTGTGCGCGGCGACCGGGGCCTACTGCCTGCTGCGGATGCGCAGCAGCGTCGAGGAGCAGCGCCGCTCCGCGGGCGGCGAGGCGCTGATGGGCTTCGGCATGGCCGCCATGGCCGTGCCGGCGGCCGCGTTCACCCCGCCGTCGTGGACGTGGCCGTTGTACGCGGCCGTGTTCGGCGCGGCCGCCCTGCGCGCTCTGTGGGCCGCGCGCGACGCCCCGCACCATCTGCACCACCTGGTGGGCACTGCGGCGATGGTCTACATGGCGGTCGTGATGGCCGCCTCCCCGGGACCCCGCCACCATGCGCACAGCGCCCCCGGAGTGCCCCTGGTGACAGGGCTGTTGCTCGCCTACTTCACCGGCTACGTGCTGCTCTCCGGCGTACGCCTGCTGCCTGCCACCGCGACGGCGGGCACCGGGGCCGTCGTCGGCTGGGGGGACCGGCCGGAACTGGCACGGGCGTGCCGGCTGTCGATGGGGATCGGCATGGTGGCGATGCTGCTGACGTTCTGACCCGCGCCGCTGCGGTCGTGTGCGCCGTGCGCAGGCGTTGCCTGCGTCACTTCGCCGCGCGGGACCGTTCCCGGGCGGCCCGACGCTCGTAGGGTGCTGCTCATGATGGTCCCCGCGGCACTGCTGCTGCTCGGCGCCCTGACCGCCGTCGTCGCCCCCCGGCTGCTCGCCCGGGCCGAGTGGCCGGACCGTGAACCGGTGGTCGCCCTGTGGGTGTGGCAGTGCGTCGTGGCGGCCGTGCTGCTGTGCTGTGCCCTGTCGATGACGCTGAGCGCGGCGGCGGCCTGGCAGGCGGTGCGCTGGCATGTGTTCGGCCCGGCGCCGCGCGCGGTCGTGGAGTCCTACGAACCGGGCACGACCGGTCCCTGGGCAGCGGCGACCGCGGTGGCTCTCGCGTGCGGCGGACTGTGGACCGCGGCGATGCTGGTCCGTGAGGTCCTGCGGGCCCGGACGCGGCGACGCCGTCGGCGGTCCGAACTTCTCGTGCGTGCACCACTGTTGCCGGGCGAGGAGCCGGTGAGCGGTCGGCTCGTACTGCTGGAGGGGGACCGTCCGGACGCCTGGTGGCTGCCCGGTGCGGCACCCCAACTCGTCGTCACCACAGCAGCGTTGCGCCGCCTGAAAGGGCGGCGGCTGGACGCGGTGCTCGCCCACGAGCAGGGGCACGCCCAGGCCCGGCACGACTGGCTGCTGCACTGCTCGGCCGCGCTGGCGAACGGATTCCCGCAGGTGCCGGTTTTCGCCGCCTTCCGTGACGAGATGCACCGGCTCGTCGAACTGGCCGCCGACGACATGGCCTCGCGGCGCTTCGGCCGGCTGACGACCGCGCTGGCGCTGGTGGAACTCAACGAGGACCGGGGCGTGTTCGGCCCCTCCCCCACCCCGCAGGCCCATGTTCCGCAGCGAGTGCACCGGCTGCTCACTCCCCCGGACCGGCTGACCGCGATGCGGCGCCTGCGGCTGACGGCGGCCGCGGTGCTGGTACCGGTGGTCCCGGTACTGGTGGCACTCGTACCGGGCCTGCGCGCGCTGGGCTGAGCCTCCGGCGGACTCCGCGTCGGCCTTGCGCCCCGCCCGCCGGCGAGGATCGCAGCATGCACCGCCCGCACCGCCACCGGCCGAAGTGCCGCCCGGCACTCCTCGCCGCCGCCGCCCTGACCGTGCTCTGCGCGTCACTGCTGACCCCGGTCGCGATCGAATGGCACCCTCTGATCAGCCTGGACGGGCAGGCCGCCCGGACCACCCGCCGCTGGGCGGTCGACGAGCACGGTCTCACCCATGCCTTCCGCATCCTCACGGACCGGGTCTGGGACCCGCTGACCATGCGCCTGGCGGCCGTCGCGGCCGCGGTGCGGCTGGTGTGGCGCCGCTCGGCCTGGCGTACGGCGCTGTGGCTGACCGCCGTCTGCGCGGCGGCCACGGTCGTCCAGCAGGCGCTGAAGGCGGCCGTCGACCGCCCGCGCCCGGTCTGGCCGGATCCCGTCGACTCCGCCCACTCCGCGGCCTGCCCCTCCGGTCACGCCATGACCGCCACGGCGGTGTGCGGCCTCCTGCTGCGGCTGCTGCACCGCTTCGGCGCCGGGCGCGCGCTGTGG
>NZ_JBHYKH010000568.1:0-5585 GCF_042741275.1 Streptomyces sp. NPDC058964 | reverse complement strand
TCATTTTCTTGTGGGCTCGTATTTGTTTATATGACACCTACCGTGGTCTTCGTACCCACCGCCGAGGAGCTCATCGGCTTCCTCGTCCCCCGCTTCGCCGACTTCGCGAGCATCGACCTGCTCGACTGGGTCCTCGGCACGGAGGAACCCCTAACGCCGGCCCCAGAGGGCGGCACCCGGCGCCGAGTCGCGCACAGCGCCACCACCGAGGGGGTCCCCCGGCCGTCCGTGCACCTGGGCGAGACCGACGTCTACCCGCCGTACTCGGCACCCGGCCGCCGTGCCGTCAGGTCCCGCGCCGCACCTCGAAGTGGTCGATGCGCTCGCCGCTCTGGGCCAGCGCCGACACCGTCAGCCGCGGGGCCGTACCCGCCTCCGCCACCACCGAGAGGAAGGAGAAGCCGGTGTACCGCACCCGCGACCACTCCACCGTCTCGGCCGCCTGCACCCTGGACTTCGTCCAGTGGAAGGTCTTCACCTCGCGGTGCCGGGTGACGTGCCCCTCGTAGCTGTCCTTGACGCCCGAGGGGAACGAGTAGAGGGCCCGGCCGCCGCCGCCCGCGGTGACGTACACGATCCCGTCCCGGACCGGATCCGTCGACGCGCCGACCGGCACGGACCTGCCGACCTCGCCGCCCTTGATCGCGTCCGTCCGCTCGTACACATGGTTGTGCCCGTTGATCACCAGGTCCACCCGGTGCTTCGCGAACAGCGGCAGCCACTCCTTGCGGACCCCGCCGTCGGAGGCGTGCTGCGAGGTCGAGTACGCGCAGTGGTGGAAGAAGACCACCACGAAGTCGACGTCCTTCGCCGCCCGCAGCTCACCGAGCTTGCGGTCCAGCCACTTCGTCTGCCTGCCCCCGCTGTGGCCGAAGTTGGCGGGGATCTCGTACGAGACGTCGTTCGCGTCCAGCGCCACGAAGCCCACGTTGCCGTACGTGAACGCGTACACGCCCGGAGCCCCGTGCGGGTCGAAGCCGCTGTCCGGGAGGGAGAAGCGGGCCAGCTGGCCGCCGTAGCCGTCCGGCGAGTACCAGGCCTCCATGTCGTGATTGCCGGTGGTCACCATCCACGGCACCGACTTCGCGACCGTGTCGGTCTGCTTCAGGAACAGGTCCCAGAACCGTGGGTCGTATCCGTCCGACTTCTTGCCCGCGCCGTTGACGTCGGCGTAGCAGATGTCGCCCGCGTGCAGATGGAACGCCGGCTTCTGGCGCAGCAGGACGTGGTCGTTGGTGCCGGCGCTCGTGCCGACGCCCTGGTCGCCGAAGGCGGTGAACACGAACCGCTCCGGGCTCGCGGGGGCCGTGCGGAAGGAGGCGATGGTGGACCGGTGGGCCGGGGAGGCGGGGTCCCAGCCGTCGTGGCCGACACCGTAGTAGTACGTCGTACCGGGGCGCAGTCCGTCCAGGGCCGCGTGCACGTAGTACTGCTCGACCGCCGGCCGCACCCCCTGCACCCCGGGCGTGTGCAGGTTGCGCACCTCGGCCGCCACGCGGCGCCCCAGGTCGTCGGGCCGCAGCCCCAGCCGGACGAACGGCCGCCGCACCGCGAACGGCACCTGCCACGAGATCCGCATCCGTGTCTTCGGGTCGGCACCGAAGGCGAGATGGCGGCCGAAGGGGCGGACGGCCGCGCCACGGACCCGTGACGCGGACCCGGCCGGGCTCGTGACCGTGCCGCCGGACGCCGTCGAACATCCGGTCAGCAGCCCGCTCGCCACCGCGCCCGCCGTCACGAGGGCGCGGCGCCGGGTGAGCCTGGTGCGCAGGTACTCGTACTGCTCGGCCATGCTCATGCGGCGGGCCAGCTGCGGCGGAATGCCGACGTCAGGGGTCTCCATGTCCCAGAAGTTCCCAGCGAATCCCAACACCGGCCCCACGTACGGGTGAACGGCGGCCAACAGGATGACACCCACCCGCCGCCCGGGTGTCCGCATGACGGACAGCCCGTGTCATCCCATGGGACGAGGAGTAGGGTGCCGACATGTCTCGCAGCATCAATCTCGCAGTGATCCCCGGTGACGGCATCGGCCAGGAAGTCGTGGCCGAAGGCCTCAAGGTCCTCTCCGCCGTCCTTCCGCAGGATGTGAAGCTGGAGACCAAGGAGTACGACTTCGGTGCCAAGCGCTACCACGCCACCGGTGAGACCCTCACCGACGCCGACCTCGACGCGCTGAAGCAGCACGACGCGATCCTGCTCGGCGCCATCGGCGACCCGAGTGTCCCGTCCGGCGTCCTGGAGCGCGGCTTCCTGCTCAAGCTCCGCTTCGCCTTCGACCACCACGTCAACCTGCGCCCGTCGAAACTCCTCCCGGGTGTCGCCACCCCGCTGGCCGGCCAGCCCGAGATCGACTTCGTCGTGGTCCGCGAGGGCACCGAGGGCCCGTACACCGGCAACGGCGGCACCATCCGCAAGGGCACCCCGCACGAGGTCGCCACCGAGGTCTCCGTGAACACGGCCTTCGGTGTCGAGCGCGTGGTCCGCGACGCCTTCGCCCGCGCCCAGGCCCGCCCGCGCAAGAAGCTCACGCTGGTCCACAAGAACAACGTGCTGACCTTCGCCGGGCACCTGTGGACGAACATCTTCAACAAGGTGGCCGAGGAGTACCCCGAGGTCACCACCGAGTACATCCACGTCGACGCGGCGACCATCTACCTGGTCACGCAGCCCGAGCGGTTCGACGTGATCGTCACCGACAACCTCTTCGGCGACATCATCACCGACCTCGCCGCGGCCGTCTCCGGCGGCATCGGTGTGGCCGCCTCCGGCAACATCAACCCGAGCGGCGAGTTCCCGTCCATGTTCGAGCCGGTCCACGGCTCGGCCCCGGACATCGCCGGCCAGGGCAAGGCCGACCCCACCGCCACGGTCCTGTCCGTCGCCCTTCTGCTGCGCCACCTCGGCTACGAGTCCGAGGCCGCCCGCATCGAGGACGCCGTCTCCGCCGACCTGGGGGAGCGCGGCGGCCTGCCGGCCCGTTCCACCTCCGAGATCGGCGACGCCCTCTCCGTACGAGTAGCCGGCTGACCCGCCGCGCTCCTCGAAACACTTCGAAGCCGCCGGGTCACTACCGCACCCGGCGGCTTCCGCGTGTCCCCGCCGGGTGCCACCATCAACCCCTGGGCCGCATTCACCCCGATTCCTTCCACCGCCGCCCTCGCGCGATAATCGAACGCGGAGCCGCGGTATGAGGTAATGCTCGGACGTCCTAACACTGGCCACCGGTCGTGCGGGCGTGAGCGCGGCCCCGTCACTACAACCGGTGAAGGACAACAACTCATGACGACGCCCACGATCGAGCTCAAGCCCTCCGCCCGCCCGCTCGCCGCAGCGGAGCGCGAGGCGATCCTGGCCAACCCCGGGTTCGGCCGCCACTTCACCGACCACATGGTGACGATCAAGTGGACCGAGGGCCGGGGCTGGCACGACGGCCAGCTCGTTCCGTACGCGCCGATCCCCCTCGACCCGGCGACCAACGTCCTGCACTACGCCCAGGAGATCTTCGAGGGCCTGAAGGCCTACCGCCGTCCCGACGGCTCCGTGGCCACCTTCCGCCCGGACCAGAACGCCAAGCGCTTCCAGCGCTCCGCCAAGCGCCTGGCCATGCCCGAGCTGCCGGTCGAGACGTTCATCGAGGCCTGTGACGTCCTGGTCCGGCAGGACAAGGACTGGGTGCCCGCGCACGGTGGCGAGGAGTCCCTCTACCTGCGCCCCTTCATGATCGCGACCGAGGTCGGCCTGGGCGTGAAGCCCGCCAACGAGTACCTCTTCATCGTCATCGCATCCCCGGCGGGCGCCTACTTCCCGGGCGGTGTCCGGCCGGTCTCCATCTGGGCCTCCGAGGACCGCGTCCGCGCCGTTCCCGGCGGTATGGGCGACGCCAAGACGGGCGGCAACTACGCGGCCTCCCTGCTCGCCCAGGCCGAGGCCGCCGCCCAGGGCTGCGACCAGGTCTGCTACCTCGACGCGGTCGAGCACAAGTGGGTCGAGGAACTCGGCGGCATGAACCTGTACTTCGTGTACGGCAACAAGATCGTCACCCCCACCCTCACCGGCTCCATCCTCGAGGGCGTCACCCGTGACTCCCTCCTGGCCGTCGCCCGCGACCTGGGCTACGAGTCCGAGGAGGCCCGTGTCTCCATCGACCAGTGGCAGACCGACTCCGAGAACGGCACCCTGACCGAGGTCTTCGCCTGCGGCACCGCCGCCGTCATCACCCCGGTCGGCACGGTCAAGCGCGCCACCACCGAGTGGAAGCAGTCCGACGGCCGGCCCGGCGAGGTCACCCTCAGGCTCCGCCAGGCCCTCCTCGACATCCAGCGTGGCATCGCGGAGGACAAGCACGGCTGGATGCACCCGCTCGGCTGACCGGTCCCCGCCCGGCCGTTCGACGCGTATCGCCTCCCCCGTGCGGGTATCTCCTGAGTCCACGGGGGAGGGAGCACGCGTGAGCGCACGGTCGCCGATGCCACGGCTGCGCTGGCTGATGCGGACGTTACGGACGCCGCGCCGCCCCCAGAGCCTCACCGTGCTCGCGCTGCTCACCGCAGTCGCGGGCCTGCTGCTGTGGCGGGCCTCGACGATGGGCAACTACGGGCAGAACCTCGCGCTCAACCTCGGCACCGACATCGTCGGTGTGGTCGTCACCGTGTTCGTCATCGGTCCGCTGATATCCCGGGCCCAGGAGGGCCGCGTCCGCGAGCACACCCGGCTCGACTACGAGTGGTTCGCCGCACAGGTGTACGGCTCGACGTCCAATGTGAAGGTCCTCGACACCTTCTCCAACCTGTTCGGCCCGCAGTTCTCCGAGCGCCTCTTCCGGGGCATCAGGTCCGCCACCGCCCACGGCACCCGCGTCCAGATCCTGCTCCTCGACCCGGACTCCCTCGCCGTCATCCTGCGCGGCCGGGAGCTCGGCGAGCAGAGCGCCGACATCCGCCGCGACATCATGCGCAACCTGCGAACCCTCGACGAGTTCGCGCGCCGCCTGGACGACATCTCCCGGCAACTGCTGGAGGTACGGCTGTGCTCGACGTCTCCCGGCGTCACCCTCTACCGCTGGGACGAGCGCTGTCTGGTCTCCTTCCTCACCGTCGGCCGGCTGTCCGGGGAGGGCGTCCAGCTGGAGGTCGCGGTCCGCTCCCCGCTCGGCACCTTCGTGGAGCAGCGCTTCGACGAGCTGTGGCAGCAGGGCAAGCCGATGGAGCGGTTCACCCATCTGCCCGTCACGCTCGTCGACGCCACCGACGGGCGGCGGGAGTTCACCTGCCGCTTCGTGTTCCTCGACGACTGTCTGTACGTCGCCGCCCCCGACCTCGTCACCTACCTGGCCCTGCGCCGCCTCGACCAACTCACCGCGTACAGCGAGGCGCTGAGCAGGGCCGGGGCGCACGAGGTGATCGTCGTCGACGACGAGAGCGAGCTGCACGGACGGCTGATCCAGCACTTCGCGGAGAAGTACGATGCGTCGGGGGGGGGGGGGGGGGTGGGTGTGGGGGCGCCGGGCGGGGAGGAGCTTAGAGTCACGCGCCCCCACTATAGTGCCCGCCCACACCCCCCCGCCCCCCGCCCCCCCCCCCGCC
>NZ_JBHYKH010000567.1:0-5610 GCF_042741275.1 Streptomyces sp. NPDC058964 | reverse complement strand
TCGGCAAGACCGAACTGGCCAAGGCGCTCGCCGACTTCCTCTTCGACGACGAGCGGGCCATGGTCCGCATCGACATGTCGGAGTACGGCGAGAAGCACAGCGTGGCCCGGCTGGTCGGCGCTCCCCCCGGCTACGTCGGCTACGAGGAGGGCGGCCAGCTCACCGAGGCCGTGCGCCGGCGCCCCTACAGCGTCGTGCTGCTCGACGAGGTGGAGAAGGCGCACCCGGAGGTCTTCGACATCCTGCTCCAGGTGCTGGACGACGGCCGTCTGACGGACGGTCAGGGCCGTACGGTCGACTTCCGCAACACCATCCTCGTCCTCACCTCGAACCTGGGCAGCCAGTTCCTGGTCGACCCGAGCTTCGGCGAGGCGGAGAAGCGGGAACAGGTGCTGCAGACGGTCCGTGCCTCCTTCAAGCCGGAGTTCCTCAACCGGCTCGACGACCTGGTCGTCTTCTCGGCGCTGACCAAGGAGGAGCTGGCCCGGATCGCCCAGCTGCAGATCGACCGGCTGGCCCGGCGGCTGGCCGAACGGCGCCTCGGCCTGGAGATCACTCCTCAGGCGCTGGCCTGGCTCGCCGACGAGGGCAACGACCCGGCCTACGGCGCCCGTCCGCTGCGCCGCCTCGTCCAGACGGCCATCGGCGACCGTCTCGCCAAGGAGATCCTCTCCGGGGAGGTCAAGGACGGCGACACGGTCCGTGTGGACGCCTTCGGCGACGGGCTGATCGTGGGCCCGGCGACGGCGGAGGAGAAGCCCGCCAAGACGCTGTGACGGACGCGGCGGCCCGCCCCCGCACCACGGGGTGGGCCGCCACCCGCACGGTGAACGCCGTGAACCGCACCAGGAAGCTGTCCGAGCCCTCGTACTCCACGTCGACGGCGGTGCCGGAGCCGGGGGGAAGCCGTGCCGGGGACGTTGCCGGCACAGTCCCCCTCGCCGGGCATCGTGGGCCCCCTTCGGCAGCTTCGCCCCGCCGAAGGACAGCGCCCTCTCGCACGACGCCTTCCCGGGCCCTGCGCCGGGCGGGAGGTCCGGCGGTGTCGACCAGGCCGCCACCAGCACGACCGGACCGGTCGGCAGCACCGGGACCGCCACCAGGGCCGTGACCGTCCTCCACCGGGTCCGGCCGCGCTCGTCCGGCCCCGCCCCCGCTTCGTCCGGTGTCCGCGCCACGCCGTCCGCCCCGCTCCCCGCACCCGGTCTTCCCGTGACAGGCTGGATCATGTCAGCCGAGGGCTGACAGGCCCCGTCGGGGCTTGCCACCCCCCTCCCCGCATGGGGGAGGATGGCGGGATCCGTACGAAGGGAAAATCACGGTGACCATCGACCCGTCCTCGATTCCGAACTTCGGGGGCCAGCCCGAGCCGCAGCCGCAAGGACCGGCGGGCCCCGTCGTCCCGGATCAGGACCTCGTGAAGCAGCTCCTCGACCAGATGGAGCTCAAGTACGTCGTCGACGACGAGGGTGACCTCGCGGCGCCGTGGGAGCAGTTCCGTACGTACTTCATGTTCCGCGGGGAGGCCGAACAGGCGGTCTTCTCGGTGCGCACGTTCTACGACCGCCCCCACAAGATCGACGAGAAGCCGCAGCTGCTGGAGTCCATCGACGACTGGAACCGGCGGACCCTGTGGCCCAAGGTGTACAGCCACACCCACGACGACGGCACCGTCCGCCTCATCGGCGAGGCGCAGATGCTGATCGGCACCGGCGTCGACCTGAACCACTTCGTCTCCTCCACGGTCAGCTGGGTGCGGGCCGCGATCGAGTTCGACAAGTGGCTCGTCGAGCAGCTCGGCCTCGAGCAGGAGGTCAACGAGTCGGAGAAGCCGGAGGACGACGAGGAGTAGTCCCCGGCACCTCGCAGTACCTACAGCGGCGTACGGGCGAACACGACCAGATACGCGCCGTAGACGAACGAGAGCCCGGCCAGGGCGCAGACCACCACGGTCGCGTGCCCCGGCCGGGCTCTCGCCGTCCGCACCAGCGCCCGGGCCAGCGGCAGCAGCAGCGGGAACGCGGGCAGCAGGAAACGCGGCTTGGACTCGAAGAACCCGGAGCCGCCGAGCGCGATGAGCAGCAGGACGCCGCTGTGGACCAGGAGGGGGAGCGGGGCGCGGTCCACGACGAGCAGCGCGTACATCAGCACGCCGGCCGCCACGATCACCATCGTCATGGGGAAGACGAACCGGTTGCCGTGCAGGAGGAGCTGGCGCACGAAGTGCAGCGACCCGTGCCCGAAGTCGAACCGCGACCCCCACAGCCGCTGCACCTCGAAGTACCCGCCCAGCAGGTTCCCCTTGCGCCGGCCGACCCAGAGCACGTACGCCGTCCACCCCAGCGGGGCGAGCGCGGCACCCGTCCACAGCCTGTGGGAGACCCTGCCGTTGCGCCGGCGTGTGCGGTACGCCTCGCAGGCCGCCGCGGCGATGACGGCCGTGGCCACCGCGAAACCGTTGGGCCGGGACAGCCCGGCCAGCGCCGCCAGGCACCCCGCCCACACCCAGTTCCCGCACAGCACCGCGTACAGCGACCAGGCGGCGAACGCGGTCAGCACCGGCTCGGTGTACGCCATCGACAGCACGACGGAGTGCGGGAGCAGCCCCCACAGCAGCACGAGCGCCGTGCCCACGGCTCTGCCGTGCAGCCGGTCCCCGATCGCGTAGATCCCGCAGGCGGCGACAGCGGCCGCGGCCCACGACACGATCAGCCCTGCGGCGCCCCCGCCGAGCGGGGTCAGTGCGGTCACGATCCGCACCAGCCCCGGGTAGAGCGGGAAGAACGCCAGGTCGCTGTGGATGACGGTGGGGTGGAAGTACAGGGTGCGGCCGTAGCCGTGCGCGGCGATGCCCAGGTACCAGGCCGAGTCCCAGGAGCGGCCGAGCAGGGCGAGCGGCTGTCTGCCGGTGGCCCAGGCGGCCACGGCGAGCACGGCCGTCCCGGAGAGCCGGGTGACGGCGAACAGCCCGACGGCGACCCCGCTCGCCGCGGCGAGGGGCAGCCGGGGGCGTACGCGTTCCCGGGGGCCGGGCTCCTGTGTGACTGCGTGAGGGGCGAGAGTGGTGCTGGCGTGGGTCACATCTCCGCACCTTGCAGGGGGGTGGGCCGGGGCGCGAGCAGAGCACATCCGAGCGGGTGCGCTTGCCGGCGGGTCGGCGTGGCGGCGTGACACGGCGTGTTTTGTCTGCCGTGGCCGACTCCTGCCACCAGGATCAGCGAAGATCGGTCACGACCATATGGAAGTTCGATCACGACCGATCGAGATCGACCGAACCGGGGGTAGACGTGTTCAGCAAGAAGGAAACGCACTTCGTCGTCCTGAACGACCTCGACGAGGCGCGCGCCGCGCTCCAGGAGGCGCTGCGGCAGGCCGGGGACGACGGGAGCGCCCCGGGGCTGCGCCGGGCGCTGGAGATAGCCGACGGGATCGGCGGGGGCGAGGACCCGCGGGTGCGCTGGGCCCGGCAGGTGCTCGACGGGGAGGGCATCGACCCACGGGCGCGGGAGGTCCACGCCGTCAAGGCGCTGCGCCAGGCACTGCCCGGACTGAGCCTCGTCGCGGCGGTGCACCTGGTCCGCCAGTGCCAGGCGCCCGCCGTCTAGAGCGCCCCGTCCCGGCCCTCGCCCCGGTCCCCGTCGCCGTCACAGCCGGCGCAGGCGCTCCACCGCCTCCCGCAGGACCTCCTCCCGCTTGCAGAACGCGAAGCGGACGAAGGGGGCGCCCGCGTCGCGGTCGTCGTAGAAGACGGCGTTGGGGATGGCGACCACGCCCGCGCGCTCGGGCAGGGCCCGGCAGAAGGCGAAGCCGTCCTTCTCGCCGAGCGGGCGGATGTCGGTGGTGACGAAGTAGGTGCCGGCGGGCCTGAACACCTCGAAGCCCGCCTCCGCCAGACCCGCCGCCAGCAGGTCCCGCCTGGCCAGCATGGAGTCGCGAAGACCGGTGAAGTACGAGTCGGGCAGCGAGAGGGCCTCGGCCACCGCGTACTGGAACGGCCCCGACGAGACGTACGTCAGGAACTGCTTCACCGAGCGCACCGCCGTCACCAGTTCGGGCGTGGCCGTCACCCAGCCGACCTTCCAGCCGGTGAAGGAGAAGGTCTTCCCCGCGGAGCCGATCGTCACCGTCCGCTCGCGCATCCCGGGGAAGGAGGCGAGGGGCAGATGGGCCGCGTCGTCGAAGACCAGGTGCTCGTAGACCTCGTCCGTCACGACCAGCAGGTCCCGCTCCACCGCCAGCTCCGCGATCGCGGTCAGCTCCTCGCGGGTGAGGACCGTGCCGGTCGGGTTGTGCGGGGTGTTGATCAGCAGCAGCCGGGTGCGGTCGGTGACGGCCGCGCGCAGCTCGTCGAGGTCCAGCCGGAAGCGCGCGCCCCCGTCCACGTGCGGGCGCAGCGTGACCGGGACGCGGGTGCCGCCGGCCATCGCGATGCTCGCGGCGTAGGAGTCGTAGTACGGCTCGAGAGCGACGACCTCGTCACCCGGTTCGAGCAGTGCGAGGAGGGAGGCGGCGATGGCCTCGGTGGCGCCCGCCGTGACCAGCACCTCCGTGTCGGGGTCGTACGACAGACCGTAACGGCGCCGCTGGTGCGCGGCGATCGCGGTGCGCAGCTCGGGGATACCGGGGCCCGGGGGGTACTGGTTGCCGTGGCCCTCGCGCAGGGCGCGTACGGCCGCTTCGCGGATCTCCTCCGGACCGTCGGTGTCGGGGAAGCCCTGGCCCAGGTTGATGGACCCGGTCCGCACGGCCAGGGCGGACATCTCGGCGAAGATCGTCGTCCCGAACTCGGCGAGCCGGCGGTTCAGGAAAGGGCGTGCGCTGGAGGTCATGCCGGTCATCCTGCGCCGAAGCTCTGGAGTTCCTCAACTCTGCTTTGGCGTTCGCGACGGCCGGGCATCCCCGAGTCACGCGGCGGTCGCACGGCAGCCACGTGAGAGGCGAGGCGCCCACGGGGGGCCGCTTCGGGGGAACGGAAGGAGGGGTGACGCCATGGTCGTCGGCATCATCCTGGCGGTGATCGCGGTCCTGTTCGTCGGGGCCGTGGTGAAGGGATCGCGCAAGGACCGGTACGCCAAGCGGTGCCGGAGCGGGGCCCGGTCCTCGTCTTCGTCGTCTTCGTCGTCCGGCGCCGGCAGCAGTTGGTGGGCGGGCACCACGGACGGCGGCTCGTCCGGCGGGCACCACGGGGGGCACCACGGGGGGCACGGCGGGCACGGGGGTCACTCGTGCGGCGGCGGTCACTCCTCCTGCGGAGGCGGGTCGTCGTGTGGTGGGGGATCGTCGTGCGGAGGTGGATCGTCGTGCGGCGGCGGATGCGGGGGAGGCAGCTGACACGGGGCAGCTGAGCTCCGGAACAACAGGGGGAACCGCATCCGGGCCCGGGGGCGGGCGGCGCCCCGCCGGGGGCGCGGCCGGGGGGGGGCGCCCGTCTCCGGGAGCAGTTCGATCCTGCCGCTGCGGGTCTTCAGGGGCTGCGGGAGGCGCGGGCGCAGGGGGCCGAGGTCGATGCCGTGGGGGTGGGCGAGCAGCCGCTGGAGGGTCAGCCCGTCCGGGCGGGCGCCGAAGCCGTCGCCGTAGGGGCCGAGGCGCAGCATCAGGTCGAGCCGCCGC
>NZ_JBHYKH010000566.1:0-5619 GCF_042741275.1 Streptomyces sp. NPDC058964 | reverse complement strand
GCGTGGGGGTGCGTGCCCTCCGTGTTGCGTCCGCCCGGCTGGCGGATCGCCGGGAAACCCGCCGGGCCCCAGCTGGTGTGGCGGTCGGCCGCACCGGTGCCCATGGGTGACGCGCGCGTCGAATTCCGCTCCGGCGGGAGGCTGTTGGGTATCCCGGCACCCGGGAAGGACGAGCACACCTTCCGCCTCGGCCTGGACGGGGTCCGGCCCGCCGATCTCAAGAGCCTCGAAGTGTGGTCCGGCGGGCGGAGACTGGACGCCTCCGGCACGAACGGATTCACGGGCGCCGAGGGAGCCGAACGCTCCGGGGCTTCCAAGGGCGGCAGCGGCGTCGGTTCGGCGGCGCGGCCCCCGGCCCCGCTGCCCGCCAACTCCGTCGACCCCGGAAAGCCGGGCTCGTACCGCACGGCGACCGGCGAGTACAACCTCAAGCCCGTACGCCTGCCCGGATTCCCCGCACCGGTCGAGATGCGCGCCGTGGTGGTCGCGCCGAAGGGGGCCACCGGCCGCCGCCCGCTCGCGCTGTTCCTGCACGGCCGCCACTACACGTGCTATGCCGCGCGCGGCGACAGCAGCGGCGACTGGCCCTGCAAGACCGGGACCAAGCCGGTGCCGAGCCACCGCGGATATCTGCGCGACCAGAAGCTGCTGGCCTCCCAGGGCTATGTGACCGTGTCCATCTCGGCCAACGGCATCAACGGCCAGGACTTCGCTGCGGAGGACGGCGGAGCGCAGGCCCGCTCGTCGCTCGTGCGGCTGCATCTCGCCCAGTGGGCGGACTGGGCCGAACACCCCGGCACGGCACCGGCGATCGTACGGAACGCACCGCGCGCAGACCTGTCCCGCGTCCTGCTGATCGGGCACTCCCGGGGCGGCGAGGGCGTGAACCGGGCCGCGCTGGACAGCCTGTACCCGCCGCCCGCGGACCAGGACGGCTACCACGGCCCGGTGCGCTGGCACATCAGCGGCACCGTCCTCATCGGCCCGACGGTCTTCGGCCAGAACCCGGTGCCCGACGTCCCGTCGATGACGATCCTGCCGGGCTGCGACGGTGACGTCTCCGACCTGCAGGGCGAGGTGTACGTCGACGGCACCCGCGCGGTCAGCCGGGGCACCGCTCTGCACAGCGCCGTCTACGTCATCGGCGCCAACCACAACTTCTTCAACAGCGAGTGGACTCCGGGGCAGGCGCAGGCCCCCGCGGAGGACGACTTCTGGGACGACCCGGGCCAGCGGGACCCGGTGTGCGCCAAGCACGCCGCGACCCGGCTGACCGCGAACCAGCAGCACAAGGCCGGCTCCACGTACATCGCGGCCGCCGCCCGGCTGTTCGTCGCCGAGGACGACCGGGTGCGTCCGCTGCTCGACGGTTCGGGACGACGGGCCCCGTCCGCCGACCCCGCCCGTGTGCTCAGCCACGCGGTCGGCGCGAACCGCGGTGCCGGGTTCCTGCCCGACGGCAAGGTGTCCGTGACCGGTGGGTGGCTGTGCTCCGCGGTGGATCCCAGCCCGTCCGCCGCCTGTCTGGGCCGGGGCGCCAAGGGGGTCTCGCCGCACTTCGCGATGTGGGAGACGGACAAGGAGGCGGGGCGGCACGCGATCGCCCTGCGCTGGAACTCCGCCGGCTCCGCCGCGCGGGTACGGCCGGCCGCACCCCTCTCCCTCGACGGCGCCAAGGCACTGGCCCTGCGGGTGATCGTGCCGCCGAACTCCAGGGGGACCCGTCTGGACGTGTCCCTCACGGACGCCTCCGGCCACCGGGCGAAGCTCGGCCGGGTGACTGTCGACGGACTGCCCGGCAGCGAGCGGACCGCGTCGTACTGGGCGCGCGAGGTGCGGGTGCCGCTGACGGCCGCCGGCCGCGCCGGACTCGACCTGCGCCATGTGAAGTCCCTGGAACTGACGCCCCGTTCGCGGTCGGGACAGGCCTGGCTCATGGACGCCTGGGGCTGGCGCCCCGGCACCCCGGCGGTACGGGAGGCCGCGCTGCCGCGTGTCGACGTCGGCCGTACCACGGTGGACGAGGGCGACGCGGGCGTGCGCACCTACCGGGTGCCGGTCCAGGTCTCCGGACAGGGCAGCGGCCGGGTTCGGGTGTACGTCGTCGACCCGGTCACCGGCGCTACCACGAACCGTCTCGTCACGGTGCGGCCCGGCGGCCACGACATCGACGTGCCCGTCGAGGTGAAGGGCGACACGCGCTACGGCGCCGACATGTCCTACGACATCCTGGTGAAGGCGGTCCACGGCGCGGTCGTCGGCTCCTACCGGGGCGGGATCACCGTCCGCAACGACGACCCCGCACCGAAGATCACCGTGACCGCCCCCGCCGGACGGGTGGCCGAGGGCAAGACGCTGAAGTGGCGGCTGTCGCTGGACGAGGCCGCCGACGTCGACCTCTCGTCGGTGTTCACCGCGGTCCCGGTCACCGGGCAGGAGCTGTCCACCAAGGACGTGGACCCGCGCTGGCTCCGGGAGTCCACCGGCGCCTCGCCCGACCCGGAGCGTCCCCTGTCCAAGGTGAACCTCTACCTGTGGGTGAACATCCCGGCCGGCAAGAAGAACGCCGATGTCACCCTGCCCACGGTCAAGGACCGGGTGCATGAGCCCGAGGAGTCCGTGCGCCTCGGGCAGACGGACGACAACGGCGCGCCGCTGCCCGGCGGGCTGGTGCTGGACGGCACGGTGCTGGACGCGTCCTGAAGATCCCGCCCTGGGGGAGCCGCGGCTCCCTCAGGGCGTCAGGGTCACCCTGATCCCGACCGTGCCGTCGCGCCCGTTGCGCAACCGGCTGCCGAACAGCGTGAGGCGTCCGAGGATGCCGTACTTGCGGGCGACGAGGTCGCGATAGTGGTCGGTCGTGGCGGCGTCGGCGATCTCGGCGGTGGCGGGCAGCTGGTCCCCGGTCGGATTGCCCCGCACGTCGCAGGGCCCGACGAGCACGTCGGCGCGGCGACGGATCCGCTTCACCTTGTAGGACTTGGCGGCCGTCCATACGCCGAGCGCGTCCCCGTCGCGTACCACCCAGACCGGGGTCGCGACCGGGGTGCCGTCCTTGCGGTAACTGGTGACCAGCAGGTACTTGCCCGATCCGAGCCGGTCCAGCGACGTGTCATCCATGCCACGCAGTCTAGGCGGAGGCCCCGCGTCCGAGCAGTTCGAGGTAGCGGCGGGCGAAGAGGTAGGCGTCTCCCGGCCAGCGCGCCGACACATAGGCGCCGTCCTGGACGACGAACGCGTGGGTGTCGTCGGTCGCGGTGCCCCGCCGGGTGAGCACCCTGGGGCCCCGTTCGAACCGCGCGTCCGGGCCGGTCAGCGCGGACCGCACCTCGTCCTCGACGTACGCGGGATACGTGCGGTAGTAGCGGCCGAGGCGCCAGGCGGTGGTCAGATGGGCGGCGCGTTCCATGTACTTGGGCAGGCAGGTCGTGCGCCGGCCTGCCAGGACGCTGTTGCCGGTCCGCGGGTCGCGGGTGCGGGCCAGGACGAGCACGCCGTGGCAGATCGCGCCGACGGGCCTGCCGAGCCCCCAGAACCGGGCGGCTTGGCGCTGGAGTTCGGGCGAGCCGAGGTACTGCCGCATCCCGGGCGCGTGTCCGCCCGGCAGCAGCAGCCCGTCGAAGTCGTCCACCCGGACCTCCGCCCAGGCGGCCGTGGCCGTGAACTCCGGTGCCGCGGTGAGCTGTTCGTACCACCGCCTGGGCTCCTCGGCCGCTCCGAGCCGCCCGAAGAGCACGCCCGTGAGCAGCCGGGGGTCGGCCGCGGGCCGGGTCCCGGCACGTTCGGTGGCGAAGACCACCTCGTGACCGGCCGCCGTGAGCAGCCGCCAGGGCACGGCCACCTCGGTCACGTCGAAATCACGGTCGGGGACCGGCATCAGCACGCGCATGGGCCCATGATGGCAGCCGGCCGCGTGTCCATGTCAGGACGGTGGGGTTCACCGGAGAGCGGCCGCCATCCTGCGCACGCCCTCGGTGACCACCTCCGGTGATGTGGCCAGATTCAGGCGTACGTGCCCGGCGCCGCCGGTGCCGAACGGGATCCCGGAGTTGAGGGCGACCCGGCCGCGCTCCAGGAACACCCGCGCCGGGTCGTCCCCGAGGCCGAGGGCGCGGCAGTCGAGCCAGGCGAGATAGGTGGCCTGCGAGGGCCGGTGGCGGACGGCGGGCAGGTGCTCGGTCAGCAGCGCGGCGAGCAGTCTCCGGTTGTCGTCCAGGCCCGCCAGCAGGGCGTCCAGCCAGCCGCCGGCGTCGTTCAGCGCGGCGGTGTGGGCGATGACGCCGATGTGACTGGGGCCGTGGCTCACCTCCTCGGGCATGCGGGCCAGGTCGGCGGCGGCCGCGGGCCCGGCGAGGGCCAGGGCGGCCTTGAGGCCCGCCAGGTTCCACGCCTTGGACGCGGACATCAGCGACAGGCCGCTCTCGGCACCCGGCACGCTCAGATACGGCACGAAGGCGGTGCCGGCGGCGACCAGCGGCGCGTGGATCTCGTCCGCGACGACCCGCACGCCGTGCCGCTCGGCGAGGGCGGCGACGGCTGCCAGCTCGGCCGCGGTGTGCACGGTGCCGGTCGGGTTGTGCGGGCTGCACAGCAGGTAGGCGGCCCGCCCGCCCCCGGTGACGGCCCGCCGGAACGCCTCCTCGAGTCCGCCCAGGTCGAGGCGCCGCTCCGCGTCGAGCGGCGCCTCCAGCACCCGCCCGTCCATGTGCTCGACGAACTGGAAGAACGGCGGATACACCGGCGAGTTGACGACGACCGGATCCCCGGGTCCGGTGACCAGCTTGAGCATCTCGACGACGCCCAGCATCACGTCGGGCACGATCGCGCTGCGCTCCACCGCCACTCCGTCCCAGCCCCATCGCTCGGCGGCGAAGGCGGCCAGCGCCTCGGCGTAGGCGGTGCCCGCCGGATACCCGGTGTCGCCGAGTTCCAGAGCCTCCGTGACCGCGCGGACGACGGGTCCGGCGAGCGGTACGTCCATCTCCGCCACCCACAGCGGCAGCACGTCCTCGGGGTAGGTGCGCCATTTCATGCTCGTGCGGCGCCGGAGGCGGTCGAGGGTCAGTGCGCGCAGCGGATTCGGTTCACCTGTCGTCTCGTGCGGGGTGCTGGTCATGGGGCTCAAGATAGGGGGCGGCGCAGTGAGCCGGAATCGGGCGGCCGTCCACGGGCCCGGCCGGCGGCCGGCCCGGCCCTGGTTCCCGTGCACAAGCCCCTGCTGCCGGCCGTCGTGCAAACGGCCGCCCACTGGAGCACCCCGCGGGTCACCGTGTCCCTGGTGCACGACCGGCAGGACCCGCTGAACCCGGAGCGGATCGCCTGGATCGAGAGGACCGCCCGGGCGGGAGGGCACCGGCCCGGCCGGGCTGCGGCCGGTGGACTCGCGGCCGGACACACGGGTGCGGACCGCCGGCTTCCTCGCCGGGATCACCCGCGAGATCGTCCCGGACGAGCTCAACGGACGCGGGGACGCGGCGCTCACCGCGCTGCTGCGGCCGTACGCGGGAGCGGAGCCGGTCCGGGGCGACGAGCGCAGCTGGTCCCGGCTCTCGCCGGGGACGACAAGGCCGGGAGCGGCGGCGGAGATCAACTCGGGCGTATAGATTGCCTGTTGACCCG
>NZ_JBHYKH010000565.1:1042-5621 GCF_042741275.1 Streptomyces sp. NPDC058964 | reverse complement strand
GTTTCCTTGTCCGCCCGTACTGTCTCCGCGTCGCGCTGTGGGTTTTCGGCGTAGGTATCAACAACGCCCGCCCGGCCGGCGCCCAGGACATCCGGACCGTCGAGGGCGGGGCGCTGCCCGGCCTCGTCGACGCCCACTGCCATGTGGGCCTCGGCGCGCACGGCCCGGTCGACGCGGACGTCGCGGAGAAGCAGGCGCTGACCGACCGCGAGGCGGGCACCCTGCTCATCCGCGACGCCGGCTCGCCCTCCGACACCCGCTGGGTCGACGACCGCGAGGACCTCCCGAAGATCATCCGGGCCGGCCGGCACATCGCCCGCACCCGTCGCTACATAAGGAACTTCGCGCACGAGATCGAGCCGGACGAGCTGGTCGCGTACGTGTCCCAGGAGGCCCGGCGCGGCGACGGCTGGGTGAAGCTGGTCGGTGACTGGATCGACCGCGACCTCGGCGATCTGTCGGCCTGCTGGCCGCGCGAAGCGGTGGAGGCGGCGATCGCGGAGGCCCACCGTCTGGGCGCCCGTGTCACCGCGCACTGTTTCGCCGAGAGCTCCCTGCGGGACCTGGTCGAGGCGGGCATCGACTGCATCGAACACGCCACGGGCCTGACCGAGGACCTGATCCCCCTGTTCGCCGAGCGCGGTGTCGCGATCGTCCCGACCCTCGTCAACATCGCCACCTTCCCCTCTCTCGCAGCGGGCGGCGAGAGCAAGTACCCGCGCTGGTCCGCGCACATGCGGCGGCTGCACGAACGGCGCTACGACACGGTGCGGGGCGCGTACGACGCCGGCATCCCGGTGTACGTCGGCACGGACGCCGGCGGTTCACTGGCGCACGGCCTGGTCGCCGGCGAGGTGGCGGAACTGGTCACCGCCGGGATCCCGCCGGTCGACGCCCTGTCGGCCACGGCCTGGGGGGCCCGGAAGTGGCTCGGCCGGCCCGGTCTTGAGGAGGCGGCTCCGGCGGACCTGGTGGTGTACGAGGCGGATCCGCGGGCGGACGTGCGGGTGCTGGCGGCGCCGCGACGGGTGGTGCTGAACGGGCGGGTCGTCGAGTAAAGGAACGCCTGTGCCGGGCGATTCGAAAGAGTTCGCGGAAACTCCACGATGGAGTGAAGTAACGCAGGATTGCTGACCGTTCACCCACAGTGCGTAATTCTTGCCGGGTCCCAAGCAAGTCTCGTCTGGGGGTCCCACACCTTGAACGGCAACAGATTCCGCATGCCCGCACGCCGTTTCGCGACCGTCGCGACGGCCACGGCCCTCGCCACGGGGCCCGCGGCGCTGGCCGGCGCGGGAACGGCGCACGCCACCGCCGACCACGGCCGCGCGAGCGCCGTCGTGCTGCGCACCGGGCTGGACGTGTCCCTGCTCGACAAGTCCGTGAACGTCCCGCTCGCGGTCTCGCTCAACGAGGTCCGGGCACCGCAGAGCGCCGACAGGACCGCGCTGTCCGCCCGGCTGGACGGCGTGGCCGGCGGAAAGCCGTTCGCGGTGCTGGCCGCGGACGTCGCCGCGGCGAAGGCGACGGTGACCGAGAACCGGGCAGAGGGCTCCGTCCGCCTCGCCCACGCCAGGCTGCACGTCCCCGGCCTGCCGCTCCTCTCCCTCGTCGAGGTCGACACGGTCACCGCCGAGGCGACCTGCGAGGCCGGGAAGACGCCCGTCGCCGAGTCCCATGTGCCGGGCGCGGTGACGGTGCTCGGGAAGCGGGTGACACTCACCGCGAACGGCCCGACGGACGTGAAGGTACCGGGAGTCGGCGAGGTGCGCCTCGACCTCTCCCAGCGGCGGACCACGTCCCGCACCGCCGCCGCCACCGCCCTCGAGCTCAAGGTCTCCGTCAACCCGCTGAAGCTCAACGTGGCTGATGTGGACGGAACGTTGACCCTCGCCAAGGCGACCTGCGAGAGCCCTGCCGGGCAGGCGAAGACGGCCCCGCCGAGCCATGATCCGCAGGCCGACGTGAAGCCGCAGGACGCCCCGGCCGAGGCGGGTCTCGCGGAGACCGGCGGGAGCTCGAGCACGCCGTACCTCGCCGGCGGGGCACTCGCGCTGGTGGTGGCGGGCGGGGGAGCGCTGGTGCTGGCGCGCCGCCGTCGGGGCTGACCGTCGGGCACGGTGTCGTCGCCGTCGTCCGTGGGGCTGCCGTCCGTGGGGCCGGCGCCCCCCAGACCCCCGCTTCGGCCTGAACGGCCTCGTTCTCAAACGCCGGACGGGCTCAGGGAAACGGCCCGTCCGGCGACGTCACCGTCCGGTCAGTGCCAGCGCCTGGTCCAGTGCCTGCAGGAATCCGTTCACCGTCGTCCGGTCCCGCACCGCGAGCCGCAGCCACTCGTCGTCCAGCCCGGGGAAGGTGTCACCGCGCCGGACCGCGTAGCCGAGGTGGCGCAGGTGCCGGCGCACAGCGGCGGCCCGGGGCAGCCGTACCAGGACGAAAGGCCCCTGCGCCGGACCCGCCACCCGCAGTCCTTCGGGGGCGAACTCCTCGAGGCCCGCGACGAGATGGGCCCGGTCGGCCGCGACGCGGTGGGCCGCGTGGGCCGCCTCGGCCAGGGCCTGCGGCGCCACGCACGCCGCGGCCGCCGCCAGCGCGGGGGTGGACACCGGCCACAGCGGCTGGGCCCGCTCCAGCTCCGCGATCGTCTCCGGCGCCGCCAGGACATAGCCGATCCGCAGTCCGGCCAGGCCCCAGGTCTTGGTCAGGCTGCGCAGCACCACCAGGCCGGGTACGTCGGTCCGCCCGGCCAGCGCCTCCCGCTCGCCCGGGACCGCGTCCATGAAGGCCTCGTCGACCACCAGTGTCCGCCCCGGACGGGCGAGCCGGGCGATCGCCGCCGCCGGGTGCAGCACCGACGTCGGGTTCGTGGGGTTGCCGATGACCACCAGGTCGGCGTCCTCGGGTACGGCCGCCGGATCCAGCCGGAAGCCGTCCTCCGCCCGCAGCAGCACCCGGTCCACCGTGTGACCCGCGTCCCGCAGCGCCGCCTCCGGCTCCGTGAACTGCGGATGTACGACGACCGGCCGGCGCACCTTCAGGGCCCGCGCCAGCAGCACGAACGCCTCGGCCGCGCCCGCCGTCAGCAGCACCCGCCGCACCGGGACCTCGTGCCGCGCCGCAACCGCCGCCCGCGCGGCCCGCCCGTCCGGGTAGGCCGCGAGACCGGTCAGCGAAGCCGCGATCCGCTCCCGCAGCCACGCCGGGGGAGTGTCGGCGCGGACGTTGACGGCGAGGTCGACCAGCGCCGCCCCGTCGTCACGCACCTCGGCGTCACCGTGGTGCCGCAGGTCGTGCCCGGTGGGGTCCTCAGTGCGCATGGGCATGTCCGCCGTGATGGTGGTGCCCGTGCCCGTGGTGGTGACCGCCGTCGTCCGGGTGGAAGTGCGGCTGCTGCGGCAGGCCCACCTTGTCCTCGAAGCCGGGCAGCGCGATGCGGTACACGCACGAGTCGCAGTTCATCCGCAGGTCACCCCGGACGGCCTCCTCGTACCGCTCCATCACCAGGTCGAGCAGCTCGGGCTCGGGCCCGATGACATCGGCCGAGCGCACCTCGATCTCCGGGTGCGCGGCGGCCCAGCCCTCGGTCTGCCGGCGCACCCGGTCGGGCAGGATGCCGGTGAAGAGGAAGTAGGGCAGGACGACGATCCGGCGCGCCCCGAGCCTCACGCAGCGGTCCAGGCCGCCCGGCACGTCCGGCGCGGCCAGCGACACGAACGCGGTCTCCACGCCCGCGTACCCGCGCCCCTCCCACAGCAGCCGGGCCGCCTTGTGCACCTCGGCGTTGGCGTCCGGGTCCGTCGAACCGCGCCCGACCAGCAGCACCGTCACATCGGCCCGGTCCTGCGGGGCACGCCCGCCCCCGGCGCCGAGTGCCTCGTCCAGGCGCCGCTCCAGTACGTTCAGCAGTGCCGGATGCGGGCCCAGCGGACGGCCGTACGTGTACGAGATCCCGGGGTGCCGTTCCTTCTCACGGGCCAGCGCGGCCGGGATGTCGCCCTTGGCGTGCCCGGCGGACACCAGCATCAGCGGGACGGCGGCGAATCGGCGGACACCCTTGTCCACCAGCTCGGTCACGGCCTCGCCCAGCGGCGGCGGGGACAGCTCGATGAAGCCGCCCGCGACGGGCAGTTCGGGGTGGCGGCGCCCCAGCTCCCGTACGAAGTCGCGGAACGCCTCGGCACCGGCGTCGTCCCGGGTGCCATGGCCGGCGATGAGCAGGGCAGGCGGCGAGGTGGTCACTTCTTCTCCTCGGAGGGCGATACGGGGTGGTACAGGAGGGCGTTGAGCGCGGCGGCGGCGACCGCCGAACCGCCCTTCTCGGACACGTTGCTGACGGCGGGCAGGCCGCTCTCGCGCAACGCCGCCTTGGACTCGGCCGCGCCGACGAAGCCGACGGGCAGACCGATGACGAGAGCCGGGGAGGCGTCCAGCGTGAGCAGTTCCTCCAGGGCGGTCGGCGCACAGCCGATCACCCAGAGGGCAGCGGGGTGGGCCAGACCGAGCGACACGCCGCGCTCCGGGGGCCGGAGGGTGTGCACCACCCCCGCCGGGAGGGGGGGCGCGAGCGAGCGCTGGGGGC
>NZ_JBHYKH010000565.1:0-1032 GCF_042741275.1 Streptomyces sp. NPDC058964 | reverse complement strand
GGCCACCGGGGCCGACCCGCTCGTACGCCAGCCGGATCGCGTGCGCCGAACGGGTCAGCCCCGGCCCCGGCTTCGCGTCCCGGAGCCGGCAGACGGTCTCCCGCCGGGTGATCCCGGCCGCGACCATCTCCACGTCCACGACCACGGGCGCCCCGGCGTGCAGCGCGGTGTGCGCCTTCTCCAGGTCGCCCTCGTCCATGACGAGGTCGCTCGCGTACTCCAGGTCGGCGGCGGAGTGGATGACCCGCTCCACCACCGCCCGGGTCAGCGGCGGGAAGTGCGAGGTGTCCAGCCGGGCGCGCAGCCGTCGGAAGGACTCCTGCTCGATCGGATGCACCACACGGGCCTCTCCGTTCACTGGGCTTCCTCCTGCCAGCGGTAGCCGCGGGGTGTCACCATGCGCCCCGCGATGTCCCTGGTCGCCGTGTTGCCCACGGTCACGACCGTCATCATGTCGACCGTCGCCGGGTCCAGGGCGGCCAGCGTCGTCAGGCGGCTGGACTCGTCCGGTCGCGAGGCGTTGCGCACGACACCGACCGGTGTGGCCGGCTCGCGGTGCTCCGCGAGGACCGCCAGGGCCTTGGGCAGCTGCCAGTCGCGGCCCCGGCTGCGCGGGTTGTAGAACGTCACGACGATGTCCGCCTCGGCCGCCGCCCGCACCCGCCGCTCGATGACCTCCCACGGCGTGTGCAGGTCGGAGAGGCTGATCGAGACGTGGTCGTGGCCCAGCGGCGCGCCCAGGATCGCCGCGGCCGCGAGCGCCGCGGTCACGCCCGGCACGCCGGTCACGTCGATGTCGTCGGACGCTTCGGCGAGGGCGGGGGAGGCCATCGCGTACACGCCCGCGTCGCCGCTGCCGATCAGCGCGACCGCGTGCCCCGCCCGGGCCTCGGCGACCGCCGTGCGCGCCCGCTCCTCCTCCGCGCCCAGGCCCGACTCGAGGACCCGGGTGCCGGGCCGCAGCAGGTCGCGGATCTGGTCGACGTACTGGTCGAGGCCGACGATCACCGAGGCGCGTCGCAGCTCCGCCTC
>NZ_JBHYKH010000564.1:0-5625 GCF_042741275.1 Streptomyces sp. NPDC058964 | reverse complement strand
CGTACCCCGGCGGGCGGTGGGGCCTATGCCTCGGCGACGGCCGGGACCTGGTCGGCGACCCTGCCCTCGAGCTCGCGGCTGATCTTCCGCTCGACGAAGAACGCGGCGGTCGGGATCGTGCCCGCCAGCAGCACCCACAGCTGCTTGCCCACCGGCCACTTCGCCTTGGAGCCCAGGTCGAAGGCGAAGACGAGGTACACGACGTACAGCCAGCCGTGCGCGATGGCCACGACGCGGGTGAAGTCCGCCGCGCCGTCGACGTCCAGCCCGTACTTGGCGATCATGCTCAGGCACAGCAGCACGAGCAGCACACCGGTGACGTAGGCCAGGACGCGGTAGCGGGTCAGCACGCTTTTCTTCATGCCGATGAGCGTAACCGCCCGTTCCGGGAGATCTTGTCCCGGGTCACTGCTCGTCGAAGTCGTGTGCCGCGACCCGCAGCGGCCGCAGCATCGCGAAGATCTCCCCGCACTCCTCCGCGTCGTACACGCCGAGCCCGAAGTCCATCGCCATCAGGTCCCGGGTGGCCGCCTCGACCACCTCGCGCCCCTTCTCCGTGATGACGGCGAGGGTGCCACGCCCGTCGTTGGGGTTGGGGCGCTTGGTCACCAGGCCCGAGCTGACCAGCCGGTCGACGGTGTTCGTCACGGACGTGGGATGCACCATGAGCCGCTCGCCGATCTTCGACATCGGCAGCTCGCCGGCCTTGGAGAAGGTGAGCAGCACCAGCGCCTCGTAGCGCGCGAACGTCAGTCCGTACGGCTTCACCACCGCGTCGACCTCGGCGAGCAGGATCTGGTGCGCACGCATGATCGAGGTGATCGCGGCCATCGACGGCACGTTTCCCCAGCGCCGCTTCCACAGGTCGTCGGCACGGGCGATGGGGTCGAAGGGGAGGCTGAGAGGCTTCGGCACGCCACCGACCCTACCGGCCGGTCATAACCGGTTCAGCCCTGTCTCGGCTTTCGGTCCTGCGGACCCCGGCGGCCAGGACACAGCAGCACAGAACGCCCAGAACACCGGCCCCCGCGACGGTGCCGGTCACGCCGACCACCTCGGCGGCCGCACCGGCCAGGGTCATGCCCACGCCCTGGATCGTCATCAGCCCCGCGCTGAGCACGGTCATGGCCCGACCGCGCAGCTCCCGCGGCACGGCCCGGACGAACCACTGGTCCAGGCCCAGGGTGTGCGCGGTTCCGGCGCCGGACAGCAGGAGGAGGAGCAGCGAGGCCGGCAGACCGGGGCGCAGGGCGTAGCCCAGGTACGGCAGCAGCGTGAGACAGACCAGCGGGAGGGCCATCCGCTCGCGGGTCACGGGCCGCAGTCGCGCGCCCGCGAACAGCTCGCCCGCGACCGTCCCGACCGGCAGCGCGCACATCAGCAGGCCGAGTCCGGTTGAGCCGGCGCCGAGCTCGTCGGCGTACGGGGCGGCGAGCGCCTCCGGCACCACGGAGAACATGGACGGCACCCAGAAGAGCAGCAGCAGGAGCCGGACCCGCCGGTCGGCGAACAGCGGCCGGGCTCCCGCGAGCCCGGCCGCCTCCCTGACCCGGGCGGGCCGCCGCCGGGTGCCGAGACGCAGCAGAGCCGCCGAGGCGAGGAAGGTGCCCACGGTGATCAGCAGGGCGTGCCGCGGCGCGACGACGGTGAGCAGCAGCCCGCCGAGCCCGTACCCCACCAGCAGTGCGCTCTGCGCGACGATCCGCAGCAGGGAGCGGCCGAGCACGAACAGGTCGCCGTCGAGGATGTCCGAGAGGGTCGCCATGCGGGTCCCCGCGAACACCGGTGAGACGACGGCGAGGCAGCAGCGCAGCGCGAGCAGGGCCGCGATGCCGGTCCCCGGCAGCGCCATCAGCGCCACGCAGCCCGCGCACACCAGGTCGCACCCGACCAGCACCCGCCGGGCCGGGAGGCGGTCGGCGACGCCCGACAGCAGCGTGCCGCCGACGAGGTACGGCAGGAAGCCGAGCGCGAAGGCGAGCGCGCTCAGCAGCGGCGAACCGGTGAGGTCGTACACGAGCACCGACAGTGCGATCTCGCTGACGATCACACCGAGCATGGACAGTGTGTGGGCGGCGAAGACGGCGCGGAACTCGGGCACGGCGAAGACACGGGCATAGCCGGCGGACCGCGCCGCCGGTTTCCGTTGCACGGCTGACATGCACGGCAGCGTGCAGGCGCCACGGGCCCGGCCCCAGAGATTCGGCGTGTGCCGAATCCCCAGAGCTCGGCTCCCGGTCCGACCGGCGAGGGCTCTGTCGTCGGCACGGCTCTCGACAAGGAGAATGCGTTCCGCCGGCGGGGTGTCCCCCTTCGGTTCTCATGTCACCGTCCCGAGGAGGTCCGCCATGCCGTCGCGCCTTTATTTCGAGGAGGGGGACTTCCTCAGGTGCCGGTTCGCGGTGTCACCTCTGTGGGAGACGCAGGAGGCGGTCCGCACACTCAAGCGGCCTGACCGGCACGGGTACCACGCACCCTGGCTGCGCCGGATCCGCCGGGCGGCCGCCGGGCTCGACCTGACCCCGCTGTGGCTGCTGATGCCGCGCCGCGGCCACTCCCCCGACTGGCTCGGCCCGCCCCCGATCGGTCCCGCGGCCACCTTCGGGGAGGAGATCGCGGCCGTGCGCGCGGCCGATCCGGAGGCAGCCCGTGCGGACACGGCCCGGTCGCTCGCGGACACCCCCGGCGCGCTGGAGTCGCCGTACGGCCTGGCCTGGCTGGCCGACCCGGAGCGGATGGTGCGGGACCTGGCGGACGCGATGGAACAGGCCTGGCACGTCCTCGTCGAACCGGACTGGCCCCGGCTGCGCGCCCTGCTCGAGGCCGATGTCGCCTTCCACTCCCGCCGGCTGGCCGAGGTCGGCCTGGGCGGCCTGCTGCCCGAGCTCAGCGGGCGCTTCGGCTGGCACGCCGGAACGCTGACCGTCGAGTCGGCGGGCGAGTACGAGCGGCACCTCGGCGGGCAGGGCTTGGTGCTGATGCCGAGTGTGTTCAGTTGGCCGGACGTGGTCACCGGCTTCGAGCCGCCCTGGCAGCCGGCCCTGGTCTATCCGGCCCGCGGTATCGGCGGGCTGTGGTCCGAGCCCGCGGACCGTGCCCCGGACACGCTGGTACGGCTCCTGGGCCGTGGCCGGGCCGCCGTCCTCACGGCTCTGGACGAACCGTCGACCACCACCGCCCTCGCCCACCGCCTCGGGCTCGCCGCGTCCTCGGTCTCCGCGCATCTGACGGTGCTCCGCGACTCGGGCCTGCTGACCTCACGTCGCTACGGGCACCAGGTCCTGTACGAACGCACACCCCTGGGGATCATGCTGGCGTCCGGCGGGTAGGGCACCCTGCGGGGGCCGTCAACGGCGGCTCGTGCGGCGCAGGTGGTGACGGACCGCCCGCTGGGCGACCGGCCCGAGCTCCTCCAGCGCCGCGACCAGCGCGGCGAGTTGCTCCAGGGCGTCCAGGGCCGCGTGGGCGCTCGCCTCGTCGACGCCCTCGTAGAGCTCGATGCCGACGAAGGAGGCGGCCAGGGCGCGGGCCAGGCCGGCCGGGTCGGTGAACTCTCCGAACGGGGTGGTCGCGAGGACCCTCCTCAGCACCTTCTCGATCTCGGTGATCCACAGGTCGAGGCCCGCCGCGGTGGCGGGACGGAGGGACTCGTGGGTCTGGGCGCCGGCGAGCAGCTGCCCGAGGAGGGCGACGTGGCCGCCCGCCCGCTCCTGCTCGTGTATCTCGCGGCCGACGGCGAGGAGTTCGGCGAGGGAGCCGACGGCGGCGAGGCGGGCGCGGTACCGGTCCACCGCCTTCTCGGCGCCGTAACGGCAGGCGGCGGCGAGGAGTTCGTCCACAGAGCCGAAGTGGTAGAAGACCAGCGCCTGGTTGACCCCGGCGGCCGAGGCGACCGTACGGGCGGACGTCTTGGCGATGCCCTGTTCGGTGAGCGTCCGCAGCGCACCCTCCAGGAGCTTGGTCTTCGTCTCCTGGGCCTTCGCCGTCTCCGGGCTCATGCGCGGGACTCCTCGCGGACCGGGCGCAGACCGGGTCGTACGCCGCAGGTCCGTATGTCCGTGTACGACGCCGTGAAGGAACCCTCGTAGCCGAAGAGCGGGCCGAAGTACTTGTTCACCACCCGCACACGGATGCGGAAGCGGCCCGCCGCGTCGTCGTAGGACTCCCGCACCTCGGCCGTGGCACCGACGAGTTCGGGCACGCGGACGTCGACCATGCCCTCCCGCAGGCGGTGTTCGCCGGACCGGACGAGCAGCGAGCCGTCGGGCTCGGCACGGAAGTGCAGCTCGCTGGCGAGGTGCTGGTGGGTGCCGAGGTAGTCGAGGACGCGGTCCCCCTTCGGGCTCAGCACCATCTGGGCGTCGAAGCGGCGGGAGCGGCCGGGCAGGTCGAAGGTGCGCACGAACGTCACCGTCTCACGGCCGAAGGTGTCCGCGTAGGGAACATTCTCGATCATGAACGGGATGTTCCTGCCCTCGCGCGGGACCAGGATGTTGCGGGTGGCGCCGAGCGCCAGGAACGGCTTCACGAAGGCCCCGCCGTGCCAGATGCGGTCCATCACGCCCCGGCCGGTGCAGGCCTCGCCGCTCGCCAGGCCCACCGAGAACCGGCGCCGCAGCTGGGGGTGGAGGCGGTCGAAGGAGGGGCCCAGCACGGTGCGGAACATCGAGCTCATGACCAGTTCTCCAGGGTGCGGAGCAGCCGCGGGGCCCGCACGCGCGCGGGCGGGGTGCGCAGGCAGCGCCGGGCGGCCGGGGTGCCGGAGAGGGGCGCCATGAGCAGGGCCAGTGAGATGGCGACGAGGAGGAGCAGCGGGCACAGGAAGGCGACGGCGGGCGCGAGCGGGCCGAGGAGGCCGACGAGGGGGCCGAGTCCGAGTCCGGTGCAGCAGACCGTGAGTACGAGCGCGCGGACCACCAGCTCGGTCAGCCAGTTCAGCAGCGCCCTCTCCGGAGCGATCCCCCGCTCCAGCCACAGCCGCAGGCGGTCGAAGGACCAGGCCGTCGCCCACCCCATCAACGGGCGGAACAGCACGCGGTCGGCGAACGCGCCGAAGGCGCCCCAGCGGGGCCGGTAGTCGTAACCCGTGAGGAAGCGGACGCCGTCCCCGTCCGGGACGTAGCGCCAGTAGCCGCTGCCCTCGGCGATCAGTGACAGCGGGTGCGGGGAGTGGAAGCGCAGGGCGGAGGTGCGGGTGCCGTCGGGGCGCTCCTTCTCGCCGGCGGAGACGCCCGTTCCCGCGACGGTGAGGAAGGGCAGGACGCGCGTCGCGTACCGGAAGCGCTGCGGCTCGTCCTCCGCGCGCGGGAGGTACTCGATCTCGGTGAACCGCAGGTCCCAGCGCCGGTGCCGGGCGGGGTCCTGGGTACGCGCCCACAGTTCGTCCAGGTCGGCGCGTATTCGGGCCTCGATGTAGAGCGCCTTGCTCTCCTTGCTCACCATTCGGTGTTCCCCCGTGTCAGCCAGTGGTTTGAGCGACCGCTCAAACGATCTCGACAGGAAGTTACACCCGTGTTTTCGACCCCGGAAAAAATTGGGCCCAGAAAAAACCCCCGCCCCGGGGGGCGGGGGTTTCGCCCCGTCCCCGGGGCGCGGACACCGGCCCGGTGCGCGCCGCCCGCGCCC
>NZ_JBHYKH010000563.1:0-5629 GCF_042741275.1 Streptomyces sp. NPDC058964 | reverse complement strand
GGCTGGCGCAGTAGCGGTTTTCGGCCCAACCTGCCAGGTCGGAGCGTTTGACGGTCGCGCGGGAGCGGCCGCATTCCACCGGGGTGGAGTCCACGACCCGTACGTCGTCGCTCCACACCGAGGTGGTGGTGACCAGGATCCGGTTGACGCTTCGCATCAGACCGGCGGCCTGCGCAGCCGCTTGTTGTAGCCGGGCTGCTGGGGCTGGTAGGGGAAGAGGTGGCGCAGGTGGGCACGGGCATGGCGGAGCCATTTGGCCGCGGAGGTGTAGCCGAGTATGGCCTGCACCGAGGCGAGGGTGACCAGTTCGGCATCGCTCAGGCGGGGCGTAATGCCGACCGGCGGGCGCCACGGCGCCAGGTCGGGATGCTCCTTCAGCATGTCGTCGGTCGTCGCATAGAGTGCTGTCGCGAGGGTGTCCACGTCGTTCGTCACAAAACGATCTTGGGCACCCTCGTTCTCGTCTCCGCAGGCACCCCTTGGACCACACCGCCAGGAGGCATCAGTGCCGTACCCGCAACCGCTCACCCCCGGGGAGAAGCTCGCCGACGCGAAGAAGCTGTTGAGCCTCCCGCGTATCGTCGTGATCTGCGGCTCCACCCGCTTCATGACCGAGATGAACGAGGCCGATCTGCGGGAGACCAAGGCCGGAAGGATTGTCGTCAAACCGGGCTGTGACATGAAGTCGCCGCACGAACTTTGGTCCGATCCCGTCGAGGCCGAGGCGCTGAAGGTTCGACTCGACGATCTGCACCGGGCGAAGATCCGGCTCGCTGATGAGGTGCTTGTAGTCGGCGACTACATCGGAGACAGCACCCGAGCCGAAATCGCCTATGCCCGGTCGCTGGGCAAGCCCGTGCGGTTCACGCACCCCGAAGTCGACCCTGACGCCTGACCGCCCGCTGCCACCTCGACAACCAGGGCCGGCAGCCCGCCGCCTGACCGTCTCGCGGTGGCTTCGGCCGCCGCCCACCCCACACCCTCCGCAGGCATCCCTTGGAGTTGATCATCTAGAGGTTGACGGTCCTCATCCCGGCCTCGTTGTAGCGCTCCCCGGCGGCCTGCGGGAGTTCGGCGTCGATCCGGGACAGGTCCTCCTTCGTCAGTTCGACGTCGGCGGCGCCGGCGTTCTGCTCGAGGTAGGTGCGCCGCTTGGTGCCCGGGATCGGGACCAGGTCCTCACCCTGTGCCAGCACCCAGGCGATGGCCAGCTGTGCCGGTGTCACGTCCTTCTCCGCCGCGATCTCCCTCACCTTCGCCGCGAGCGCGAGGTTCGCCTCCAGATTGTCACCGGTGAAGCGCGGGCCGGTGCGGCGGAAGTCCGTCTCGTCGAGCTCATCCGGCGAGGAGAACCGGCCCGCGAGGAAGCCGCGGCCCAGCGGGGAGTAGGGCACGAACCCGATCCCGAGCTCCCGGCACGTCGGCAGGACCTCGGCCTCGGGGTCGCGGGTCCACAGCGAGTACTCGGTCTGCACCGCCGTGATCGGATGGACGGCGTTCGCGCGCCGTATGGTCTCCGCCCCGGCCTCGCTCAGGCCGATGTGCCGGATCTTGCCCTCCGCGACCAGCTCCCCGAGGGCGCCGACGGTCTCCTCGATCGGCACGTTCGGGTCGACGCGGTGCTGGTAGTACAGGTCGATGTAGTCGGTCCCGAGCCGCTCGAGCGAGCCGTGGACGGAACTGCGCACATGCTCCGCGGAGCCGTCCTGCCGTCCGACCGTGCTCATGTCTCCCGGAACGGCCTCGTCCATCCGGTAGTTGAACTTCGTGGCGATCACGTATTCGTCCCGGTGACCCCTGATCGCCTCGCCGACGAGGCTCTCGTTGGTGAGCGGTCCGTAGATCTGCGCGGTATCCAGGAAGTCGATGCCCAGCTCCAGCGCGCGCCGGATGGTCCTGATGCCCTCGTCCCGGTCGGCGGAGCCGTAGAACGCGGACATGCCCATGCAGCCGAGGCCGATGGCCGATACCCGGAGGTTTCGCAGACTGCGCTGTTCCATAGGTTTTCCAGCCCTTCCTTGCGAAGTGGATCGCGGTGGTGTCCTGCCGGGACGCTAGGACTTGGAGCGCGCTCGAAGTCAAGTAGAGGGCTCGCGGTGCTCGTGCGCGGCCCGTTCCAGCTCCGCGGCCTCCGCCTCGGCCAGCCGTTGTTCGGCCTCCACGTCGATCGACCGGGTCAGCCACCAGTACAGCAGCGCCGAGACCGGCAGCCCGATGAACAGGGAGATGTCCCCGCCGCCGAGCGCCTCGGCGGCGGGACCGACGAAGAGGGTGCCGACGGAGAAGAAGGGGATCATGACGGCGAATCCCACCAGGTAGGAGATGATCCCCTGCCAGCCCCAGCGGCCGTACATGCCGTGCGGATTGAAGATCTCGGCGATGGCGTAGTGCCCGCGGCGCACGACGTAGTAGTCCAGCAGGTTCACCGCGGTCCACGGGATGAACAGATAGAGCACCAGCAGCAGGAAGTTGTTGAAGTTCTGCAGGAAGTGGGAAGTCGCGGCCAGCGCGCCGACCAGGGAGAGCGCCGCGGTCAGACCGATGGTCAACAGCCGTACGCCCAGCGTCGGCCGCACCCTCCTGAACGAGTCGATGGCACTGATGAGCGTCAGTGAGCCGCCGTACATGTTCAGCGCGGTGACGGAGACCAGGCCCAGGGCGGCGAACAGCAGCACGATCGCGCCGAATCCGCTGAACACCTCGTCTCCGGCGGCGTTGATCGACGCGATCGTCTCGAAGCCCTTGCCGGCCCAGGCGGCCAGCAGTGCCCCGAGGACCATCAGCCAGATGCCGCCGAGCGCCGAGCCGAAGTACGTCCAGTAGAAGGTCTTGCGGACCGTCACGTCCGGCGGGAGGTAACGCGAGTAGTCCGAGACGTAGATGGCCCAGCTGATCTGGTAGCCGGCCACCACGCCGAACTGGGCCAGGAACGGGGTCCAGCGGAAGGCGCCGAGGTCGAAGGAGCCCGGCGGGTAGTGCAGATTGACCAGGACACCCACGGTGAAGATCCCGAAGATGATCAGGAAGGTGTACGTCAGGAAGCGCTCGGCCTTGTGGATGATGTCGTAGCCCACCAGTGCGACGACCAGGGCGATCACGGTGACCACGGCCACCCAGAGCTTGACGCCCCCGTGCAGCGTGGTGTGCAGGGCCTGTCCGGCGAGGATGGTGTTGAACACGTTGAAGCCCGCGTACTGCACATACGCGAAGAGCCACACCAGCAGGGCGCCGACATAGCCGAACTGGGGCCGGGACTGGATCATCTGGGGCAGCCCCAGCTGCGGGCCCTGGGCCGAGTGGAACGCCATGAAGAACGTGCCGATGACCGTGCCCGAGACGATCGCCAGCAGCGACCAGACGAGGTTGCCGCCCTCGGTGATGCCGATCAGCCCCACGGCCAGCGTGGCGATCTGAGCGTTGGACATGAACCACAGCGGCCCGAGGTGCCACAGTTTGCCGTGCCGCTCGTCCAGCGGGACGTAGTCGATGGAGCGGACCTCCAGGCCCGTCACCCGGGGCTGCGCTGACGTGGTCACGATGCCTCCCGAGTGCTGGTACACCCCTGTGGCCACATTGCTCCCGCAGGTGCCACGGGTCAATCGGACCCCGCCGGCCCACCGCCCGGCCTGCGCGTTCTGCGCACTCGGGTGAAAGCTGGGATCATGAGCGTGTCAGCACTGCCCATGACCTGACCGACGGGGTGGTGAGCGCAGTGGCTCCGGTGCAGGAGAACGAGGGGGGACCGACGGCCGACGCATACGTCGATCCCCTGGGAGAACCGTTTCTGCGGACGCGGTTCGCCCTACCGACAGTTCCCGCCGCCTTCCTGCGGCGCGAGCGGCTGGCGACCCATCTCGACCAGGCGTTGCAGACGCCGCTGACGATGGTCAACGGCGCCGCCGGCGCGGGCAAGACCCTGCTGGTCGCCGACTGGGCCGCGGGCCTCGACGAGACGGTCGCCTGGCTCACCAACGACGCCGGCGACCAGGGCCCCGGCATGTTCTGGGCGTACCTGCTGCAGTCCCTGCGCGCCGCCGGCGTCCCGGTGTCCGACGAGGTCGGCTGCCCGGCGGACGCGAGCCTCGTGGACCACAAGCTGCTGGCCCGGCTCGCCGCCGAGCTCAGCCGCCGGGAGCGGCCCGTGATCGTGGTGCTCGACGAGTACGACCACCTGAGCGCACCGGAGATCGCGGACCAGCTGGAGTTCGTCCTGCACCACGCCGGGCGCGGCATGCGCCTGGTTCTGGTCACCCGTACCGAACCGCTGCTGCCCCTGCACCGCTACCGGGCGGCGGGCGCCATGACCGAGATCCGCAACGCCGAGCTGGCCTTCACACCCGAGGAGGCGGCGACCCTGCTCGACCGGCACGGCCTGAGCCTCCCCGTGGCGGCCGCGCGCACCCTCGTGGACCGCACCCGGGGATGGGCCGCCGGGCTCCGCCTGTGCGCCCTGGCCGCGCAGGAGAGCCCGGACCCGGAGACGTACCTGAAGGAGTTCGAGGCGGACCGGAGCGCCGTCGCCGACTTCCTCCTCGCCGAGGTCCTCAAACAGCAGACGGAGCGTACCCAGGACCTGCTGCTGCGCGTCAGCGTCCTGGAGCGCTTCTGCCCCGACCTGGCGGAGGCGCTCACCGGCAACGAGGGAGCGGCCTTCGACCTGGCCGAACTGCACCGCCAGAACGCCTTCGTCGAGCACCTCGGGCACACCTGGTACCGCCTCCACCCGCTGTTCGCCGAGATACTCCGGGCGCATCTGCGCGCACGGTTCCCCGGCCTGGAACCGGAACTCCACCGGCGGGCCGCCGAGTGGCTGCGACGCTCCGGCTCCCTCCCGGAGACACTGACCCACAGTGCCGCGGCGGGCGACTGGGAGTTCACCGCCGGCGCCCTCGTCGACGACCTGGCGATCGGGCAGCTCTTCACCGGCCTGCGCTGCGACGACCTGACCGAACTGTTCTCACGGATGGGACCGGAGACCGCAGGCCCCGCCGCGGAGCTGGTCCGGGCCGCCCGTGACCTGTCGCGCCACGAACTCCACCGCGGCCTGGTCCATCTGCACCGGGCCGAGGAGCACCTCGCAACCGACGAGTCCGACCCGGCCGGCCGGCTGAGCTGCGCCCTGCTCGAAGCCCTGGCTGCCCGGCTGGCCGGTTCTCCCCGCAAGGCCGAGAAGGCCGTGGAGACGGCCGAGGAGCTGCGCCACGAGGTCCCCGCGCACCTCCTGGACAAGCACCCCGAGCTCATCGCCCTGCTGCTGACCCACCTGGGCTCGGCGCGGCTGTGGGCCGGCCGCTTCGACGACGCGCGCGCCGCGCTGTCCGAGGTGGTCGGCGGGCCCGGCGGAGCCTCCACGGCCATGCCGCGCGAGGAGTCACTGGGCCACCTGGCACTGATCGACTACCTGAACGGATGGCCGGGCCGGGCCGAGCGCAAGGCCCTGGCAGCGGTGACAGAGACGGAGCGGGTCGGCCTGCCCCAGCCGTCGGGCTGCGGGATCGGGCGGCTGGTCCTGGCCGCCGTGGCCGTCGACCGTGTACAAAAACGGCCCCGCCCCCCCATACTGGGACATGGGGGCGCTTGCCATCCCCCACTCCAAGACCCCGGGATCGCGGCGGGGGCGGGCCAGACC
>NZ_JBHYKH010000562.1:0-5643 GCF_042741275.1 Streptomyces sp. NPDC058964 | reverse complement strand
TCACCCGCCACGCTCCCCGGCGGCGCCCACCGTTAGTCCGTCGGGGTGCCCCCGCCCGCCCCCCGGGTGTCCGCCGGCGCGGCGCGCGCGGCGGGGGGTGTCCCCGCGGCCCGCCTGGCCGACCGGCGGATCCTCGGCACCCGGAGCACCGGCGGCTCGGCACCCTGTCATCTGTCCGTCCACCCCACCGGGCGGTGGCTGCTCAGCGCCAACTACCAGTCGGGCAGCGTGGCCGTGCATCCGATCGACGCGAACGGCGCCCTGGGGGAACGCACCGGCCTGGTCACGCACTCCAGTCCGCCGCCCGGCCCCGGACAACAGGGCCCGCACGCGCACCAGTTCGTCACCAGTCCCGACGGCGGTCACGTGCTCGCCGTCGACCTGGGCACGGACACCGTCTACACCTACCGCCTCGACCCGGCCAGGGGCACGCTCACCGAGGTCTCCAGGGCGCGGACGCGGCGGGGCGCGGGCCCGCGCCACCTCACCTTCCACCCGGACGGCCGGTACGCCTATCTGGCCAACGAGGTCGACAACACGGTCGCGGTCTGCGCCTACGACCCGGCCGGCGGCCGTCTGACGATCGGCGAGGTACAGTCCACGGGCACCGGCGGCGGCACGAGCTACCCGGCGCAGATCCTGGTGACGGCGAACGGCTCGTACGCCTATCTCGCCAACCGCGGCGACAACAGCCTCACCCGCTACGCCGTCGAGGCGGACGGCGCCCGGCTCCGGCTGCTCGACACCGTGCCGGTGGCCGGTGACTTCCCCCGGCAGATCGCCTTCTCGCCGGACGGGCGGCTGCTGTTCGCGGCCAACCAGCGCTCCGGTACCGTCAGCGTCTTCCAGGTGGATCCGGCCGACGGTGCGCTGCGGCTGACGGGCGAGCCGTTCGCCTCACCGGTCGCCGTCTGCGCGCTGCCGCTGTAGCGAGCGGGGACGAGAGGCGGCGCCCGCCTGGGTCAGCAGGACGTGCATGCGCTCGGCCAGCTGCGGCACGTCGTCGGCCGGCGCGTGGAACGGCAGTCGGACGTCACCGTGGGCGCGGGCGCGCTCGATGCGCAGCGTCAGCCCGTGCCGGTCCACGGCCAGGGGCTGGACGCGGACCGCCGCGTGCAGGCTGTCGCCGTCGACCAGGCGGGTGAGGCGCTGGACGGCGTCCGGGTGGGCGTCGGCGAGGTGGGTCAGCAACCGGGCCTCGGCGGTGGCCAGCGGGTCGGGCTCGGCCGCGGCGAACTCGTCGAGGTCGACGACCACGGCGCCGGAGGGCCGGCACAGCACCACGCGTGCGGCCCGGAAGACGAGGTCACCGTCCTCGACGGCGAACCGGCCGGCGAGCCGGAGCCGGGCGCGGATCCGGTCGCGGACGGGGACGGGCGCGGCGTCCGCGAACTCCAGCACGGCGGACGGCTCGCCGCGCGGTGCGCGGATAGCGGCCGCGAGCGGGGCGCTGCCCTCGGGCACACGAAGGATCACCCGGCCGTCCTCGGTCACGGTGTGCGCGCCGACGATCTCCTCCCGCCCGCCCTCCGCGGTCACCGCGCAGGACCACGCCGCGGCGAGCACCGAACGGGCCTGTTCCGCCGCGCCGGGCACGGCCGTCCAGGTCTTGCTGCCACCCATCCCAACCTCCTTAGGTAAGCCTTGCCTAACTTACCGGAGATCTAGGTGCAGGCCAACCACGGATCCGCCATGTGTCACCCGGAACGGGTCATGCGAGGACCCCGAGCAGCGCCCGCGCGCACAGGTCCCGCACCTGATCCCGGGTCAGGTCCGCGCCGCGCAGCCACTCCAGGCAGACCGCCGTCGTGAAGGCCAGCCAGCCCCGCACGGCCAGGCGCACCTCGGGCCGCTGCCCGAAGGCGGGGCCGAACTCCGGATCCGCGGCGCGGGCGGCCAGGATCTGGCGCTCCTGGGCGGCCAGGGCCCGCCGGTACACGCGCCGCACGACCTGGTCGCCCGCCGCGTCCGCACGGTGGAAGGCCCGGTAGCCGTGGGCGTGGGCCTCGACGTACGCCAGGTACGTGTCGAGGCCGGCGGTGAGCTGTTCGCGCGCCGGCACACCGGGCACCGCCTCGGTCATGCGCAGCATCCGCTCGCTCTCGCGCTCCACGACCGCGGCGAAGAAGTCCCGTTTGGTCGGGAAGTAGTGGTACAGCAGCCCCCGCGAGACCCCGGCGATCTCGGCGACCTGCTCGATCCACACCTCGTCGTACGGGCTCTCCGAGAAGAGCCCGGCCCCCACCGACAGGAGCTGCTCCCGGCGCTCCTCGGTGCTGAGTCTGCGGCGGGTGCGCTCGCCCGGATTCGAGGCCATGCCCGCACTTTACTTGACGCCGATTCAACAAGGGGATCACACTGAAACCCTCTATTGAACCCACGTACAACACGCTCGACCTGCGGCCGGATCAAGGGAGATCGCGCCATGGCGGAGACGGACACGAGGACGACGGCCGGGCAGGGGCTGCCCAGGGGCTTCCGTGGCGCCGAGCAGGGCTGGCCCGAGCTGCACCGCATTCCGCATCCCCCGCACCGGGTGCCCCTGCTGGGCGACATCCTCGGTGCCGACCGGCGCACGCCCGTGCAGGACTCCATGCGCTACGCCCGCCGGCTCGGCCCCGTCTTCCGGCGCAAGGCGTTCGGCAAGGAGTTCGTGTTCGTGTGGGGCGCCCGTATCGCGGCCGACATCTCGGACGAGTCCCGGTTCGCCAAGCATGTGGGCCTGGGGATCGCCAATCTGCGCCCGGTCGCCGGGGACGGGCTGTTCACGGCGTACAACCACGAACCCAACTGGCAGCTGGCGCACGACGTCCTGGCCCCCGCCTTCGGCCGCGAGGCCATGGAGGCCTATCACCCCATGATGCTGGACGTGGCCGGGCGGCTGACCGACCACTGGGACCGCGAGATGACGGCCGGACGCGCGGTGGACGTGCCGGGCGACATGACCAGGCTGACCCTGGAGACGATCGCCCGCACCGGGTTCGGGCACGACTTCGGATCGTTCGAGCGCGACCGGCTCCATCCCTTCGTGACCGCGATGGTGGGCACGCTCAGCTACGCCCAGCGGCTCAACACCGTGCCCGCTCCGCTGGCCCCGCTGTTCCTGCGCCGTGCCTCCCGGCGCAACGCCGCCGACATCGCCTTCCTCAACCGCACGGTCGACGACCAGGTGCGGGCCCGGCGCCGGTCCGGCGGCGGGGACGGGGACCTGCTCGACCGGATGCTCGACACCGCGCACCCGGAGACCGGGGAGCGGCTGTCACCCGAGAACGTCCGGCACCAGGTGATCACCTTCCTGGTGGCCGGGCACGAGACGACGTCCGGCGCGCTGTCCTTCGCGCTGCACTACCTCTCCCGCCACCCGGACGCCGCCGCGCGCGCCCGCTCCGAGGTCGACCGCGTCTGGGGCGACACCCCGGCGCCCGGATACGACCAGGTCGCGAAGTTGCGGTATGTGCGCCGGATCCTCGACGAGTCGCTGCGGCTGTGGCCCACCGCGCCCGCCTACGCCCGCGAGGCACGCCAGGACACGGTGCTGGCCGGGGAGCACCCGATGCGGCGGGGCGCCTGGGCCCTGGTGCTGACGCCGATGCTGCACCGCGACCCCGAGGTGTGGGGCGCGGACGCCGAGGAGTTCGATCCCGACCGGTTCGACGCGAAGGCCGTACGGGGGCGTGCGCCGCACACCTTCAAACCGTTCGGTACCGGTGCGCGGGCCTGCATCGGCCGCCAGTTCGCGCTCCACGAGGCGACCCTGGTGCTCGGCCTGCTGCTGCGCCGCTACGGCCTCCGGCCCGACCCGGGCTACCGGCTGCGGGTGACCGAACGGCTCACGCTGATGCCGGAGGGGCTGCGACTGCACCTGGAGCGGCGTGCGCTGCCGGTGGCCGCGGCGCGGGCCGGCGTCCCGGCCGGCGCGGCGTCAGAGCCGCGCTGCCCAGTGCACGGGACGGGTGACTGACTCCGGCAGCCGGGTTCCGGCGCTCCCCCGGGCCGCGTCGAGCTGCGGCTGCGTCAGGAAGAACGCGCCGGTCAGATCGGCGTCCGTGAGGTCGGCGTCGCGCAGGTCGGCGCCGATCATGTCCGCGTCGCGCAGGTCGGCGCCGGCCAGGTCGGCGGCGATGAGGTAGGCGCCGCGCAGGCACGCGCCACGCAGGTCGGCCCCCTTGAGGCGGGCGCCCATCAGGTCCGCGCCCCTGCGGTCCTTCTTCTTGCCGCGGACGCCCGCTCGTACCAGCTCGCTGGTGCGCAGCAGCAGGACGTTGACCTCCTGCCGGTGCGCGGCGACATCGAGCGCGGCCAGTTCCCCGGGGGTCCGGCCGGTGAGCCGCTCGGTCTTCTCCAGAGCCGCGCGCAGCTCCGCGTGGACGGGCCGGGCCGCGGGCAGACTCAGCGCCTCGGTGAGATACCACAGCAGTTCATGGAGCTGGCGTACGACCGGGAACACGTCGAACATCAGCCGGGCGTGCTCCTTCGGGCCGCCGCGCCAGTCCTGACCGCCGAAGGTGATCCGGGAGACCTTCTGGCCGGCGCCGAAGCAGTCGTAGACCGTGCAGCCGGTGAAGCCCTGCCGCCGCAGATCGGTGTGGATGCCGCAGCGGTGGTCGCCCCGGAGGTTGCCGCAGGGCTGCCCAGCGGGCTTGTCGACCGCGAAGTCGGCCGAGGCGGCGAAGGGCAGGGCGACACAGCACAGCCCGAAACAGCGCGCGCAGTCGCCGCGCAGTCCGGACCGGTCGGCTATGTGATCAGGCATGCCCCCACCCTACTGACCTGCCGGGCCGGACGATCACGCCACCGCCTGCGCGGCCCGCAGCCCCTGCCCGGCCGCACCGTCGCCCGCCCGGTGCCCCCCGCCCCGCGGGGAACGGAAACTCACCGATGGGTTTCCGGCCCTGTGGGGGTCTTCTCATACGGTGGAAAACAAGCTCGGCTACCACAGAGGAAGCAGCCGGCAGAGGCAGGAGCCGGACGAGCATAGGAGACGGACCATGTGCAGCCACCAGCCCCCGTGTCCCACCGCCGACCTCCCCGACCACCGCACGGCCCTCGTCGTGTCGGCCCACCCCGAGCAGGGGTGGAGCCTGCTGTGCAACGGCACCATCGTCTTCGACGACACCGGTGAGCTCCTCCCCGACGGACGGGCCGTCGGCCCGCACCGTGTCCCGGGGCCGCCGACCGTGGCCGCCTGACCGTCAGTTCTCCGGGCCGGGCAGCTCGAGCCGGGCGAGGCGCTCGGGGTCGGCCAGGATGTACATCCCGGTGATCCTCCCGTCGGCGATCGTGACGGCGGTGACCGACAGGGGCCGGCCCTCGGGCGCGGTGACGACACCCACCGAGCCGTTGGCCAGGACGAGCCGGGCGGAGCCCGCGAACTGCGAGAACATCGCGGCCTGTTCGGCCACCGCCTTCGCCCCGCGCACCACCTTGGAGACGGCCGCTCCGCGCACCAGGGCACCCGCGTCGGCGCGCAGCACCACGTCCGGGTGGAGCAGGGCGACGAGTGCCTCGAAGTCGCCGCCGCGGGAGGCGGCCAGGAACGCGTCGAGCACCTCGCGCTGCCGCCCGAGGTCGGGATCGGCGGACGGGGCGGCGCCCTGGACCCTGCGGCAGGCCCGGCTGGCGAGCTGCCGGGTCGCGGCGGAG
>NZ_JBHYKH010000561.1:0-5644 GCF_042741275.1 Streptomyces sp. NPDC058964 | reverse complement strand
GGCACGGCCCTGCTCGTCCTGGCGCCGACGGCCGGCTGAGGGAGGAGCGCGAATGTCCACCAGTCCGACCCGCGTCCGGGCGGCCAACGCCCGGATCGAGGCCACCGACCGCCCCGAGGTCTGGATCACCCTGCGCCCGCGGGAGGAGGTCGAGGCCGAGGCCCGGACGATCGACGAGCGGGTCGCCGCCGGTGAGCGGCTCCCGCTGGCCGGGCGGCTGTTCGCCGCAATGGGAAACATCGACGTCCACGGGATCCCCACGACGGCGGCCTGCCCGGCGTACGCCTACGACCCGCCGGCCGACGCCCCGGCCGTCGCCCGGCTGCGCGCGGCGGGCGCGATCGTCCTCGGGTCGGCCAACCTCGACCAGTTCGCCACGGGCCTGGTCGGCACCCGCTCCCCCTACGGTGCCGTGCGCAACGCCCACGACCCGGAGCGGATCAGCGGCGGCTCCAGTTCCGGCTCGGCGGTGGCGGTCGCCCTGGGCATCGTCGACTTCGCGCTCGGCACGGACACGGCCGGCTCGGGCCGGGTCCCGGCCGCCCTCAACGGCATCGTCGGACTCAAGCCCACCCGCGGCCTGGTCCCGGTGCGGGGTGTGGTCCCGGCCTGTGCCTCCCTCGACTGCGTGACCGTCTTCGCCCGCACCCTGGCGGAGGCCGAGCAGGCACTGGGGTTCATGGCGTCCCCGCCGGGCCGGGACCTGCCGCCCCTCCCCCGTCGGGCCCCGGGCCCCTGGCGCGTCGCGGTGGCTCCGCTCGCGGCCCTGGGCGGGCTGGACGCGGGCTGGCCCGAGGCGTACGAGGCCGCGGTGGCGCGGCTCGCCGCCGCCGGTGCCGAGATCCGGCCGATCGACCTCACGCCGTTCACCGAGGCCGCAGCGATGCTGTACGAGGGCGCGTTCGTCGCCGAGCGCTACACCGCCGTAGGGGACTTTGTCGACAAGTTGACTGCCGAGGGCGGTATGGGCCTCGACCCCACGGTCGCCGGGATCATCACCCGCGCCCGGGACATCCCGGCCCACCGGCTCTTCGCCGACCAGGACCGGCTGGCCGCGCTGCGCACCCGGGCCCGTGCGGAACTGGCCGACGCGGACGCCCTGCTGCTCCCCACCACCCCGGGCCATCCCACCCTCGCCGAGGTGGCCGCCGACCCCCTGGGCGTCAACGCGCGGCTGGGCCGGTTCACCAACTCGACGAACCTCTTCGACATGGCCGCCGTCGCCGCTCCGGCGGGCGAGGTGAACGGCCTGCCCTTCGGCGTGATGCTGATCGGCCCGGCGTTCACGGACGACCGGCTGGCCGCCATCGCCCGGTCGCTGGAGCCGGAGGTGAGCCTCGCCGTGGTCGGCGCCCATCTGACGGGCGGGCCCCTCAACCCGCAACTGCTGTCCCTGGGCGCCCGTCTGGACCGCACGACCACGACGGCTCCCGTCTACGCCCTGCGCGCACTGCGCACCGAGCCCCCCAAGCCGGGCCTGGTCCATGTGGGCGAGGGCGGAGCGGCGATCGAGACGGAGGTCTGGCGACTGCCCGCGGAGGGCCTGGGCCGCCTGCTCGCCGCACTACCCCGCCCGATGACGCTGGGCAGCCTGGAACTGGCCGACGGCAGCCGGGTCCCCGGCTTCCTCTGCGAACCGAGCGCCCTGACGGACGCCGAGGACATCACGCGGTACGGCGGCTGGCGTTCATTTCTGGAGCGGGGCCAGGACAACGCGCCCGAAGGGACGCGGGACTGAATCGATTTGCGGCTCCGCCGCGTGGGCGCGGCAAGCCACGACGCACCTGCACCCGCCCGCGCAACCGTCACCCCACCGACGAATAGGCGACAACACCCCGCAGCAACTGGTCGACAGCCTTGCGCGCGGCCTTCGCCACCGTCGAGCCCTCCGCAGGAGAAGCCGCCGAGATCTGCCCCAGCACGTCGATGACCTGCTTGCACCACCGCACGAAGTCCCCGGCCGGCATCTCCGCCTCCCGCAGCACCTCGTCCAGCCCCTTCCCCGAGGCCCACATGTACGCGGCCCAGGCGAAGCCGAGGTCCGGCTCGCGCTGGCCGACGCCCTCGGTCTGGGTGATCCGGAAATCCTCCTCCAGCGCGTCGAGCCGGCCCCAGATGCGGACCATCTCGCCGAGCGCGGCCTTCGCCTTGCCCGAGGGCAGCTTGGGCGCCATGGCGTCGTCGCCGACCCGGGCCTCGTACACCAACGCGGAGACACACGCGGCGAGTTCGGCAGGAGCCAGGTCCTCCCAGACCCCCTCGCGCAGACACTCGCTCGCCAGCAGGTCGAGCTCGCCGTACAGCCGGGCGAGCCGCTTGCCGTGCTCGGTGACCTCGTCGCCACGCAGATAGTCGAGTTCGGTCAGCAGCGCCACGATCCGGTCGAAGGTGCGCGCGATGGTGTTCGTGCGGCCCTCGATGCGGCGCTCCAGCTGCGAGGTGTCGCGCAGCAGCCGGTGGTAGCGCTCGGCCCAGCGGGCGTGGTCCTCACGGTCGTTGCAGCCGTGGCAGGGGTGGGCGCGCAGGGCCGTGCGCAGCCGGGCGATCTCCCGGTCGTCGGCGGCCTGGGAGCGCTTCTTGCGGGCGCGCTCGGGCGGGATGTGCCCCGCTTTGGTGCGCAGCGCGGAGGCGAGGTCGCGGCGGGACTGCGGGGAGCGCGGGTTGAAGGACTTCGGGATGCGCATCCGCTCCAGCGGTTCGACGGGCACCGGGAAGTCCATCGACGCCAGCCGCTTGACCTGCCGCTCGGCGGTCAGCACCAGCGGGCGGGGGCCGTCGTGGTGGTCGAAGCCGCGGTGGCCGTTGGACCGCCCTGCGGGCAGACCGGGGTCCAGTACCAGCGCGAGGCCCGCGTACTTGCCCGTCGGCACGTGGATGACGTCGCCCGGCTTGAGCTTCTCCAGGGCCACGGCGGCCTCGGCGCGCCGCTGGACCGCGCCCTGCCGGGCCAGCTCGGTCTCCCGGTCCTTGAGCTCACGGCGCAGCCGCGCGTACTCCTCGAAGTCGCCGAGGTGGCAGGTCATCGACTCCTTGTAGCCCGTCAGGCCCTCCTCGTTGCGCTGCACCTGCCGGGAGATCCCGACGACCGACCTGTCGGCCTGGAACTGTGCGAAGGAGGTCTCCAGCAGTTCGCGCGAGCGGTGCCGGCCGAACTGCTCGACCAGGTTGACCGCCATGTTGTACGACGGCTTGAAGCTGGAGCGCAGCGGGTACGTGCGCGTGCCGGCCAGACCAGCGAGGTGCTCGGGGCTGATGCCGCGCTGCCACAGCACGACCGCGTGGCCCTCGACGTCGATGCCGCGCCGGCCCGCACGGCCGGTCAACTGGGTGTACTCGCCCGGGGTGATGTCGGCGTGCTGCTCGCCGTTCCACTTGACGAGCTTCTCCAGCACGACGGAACGCGCGGGCATGTTGATGCCGAGCGCGAGCGTCTCGGTGGCGAAGACGGCCTTCACCAGGCCGCGGACGAAGAGTTCCTCGACGACCTCCTTGAAGGTCGGGAGCATGCCCGCGTGGTGGGCCGCGATACCGCGCTCCAGGCCCTCCAGCCACTCGTAGTAGCCGAGGACGTGCAGGTCCTCGGTGGGGATGGAGGCGGTGCGCTCCTGGACGAGGGCACGGACCTCTTCCCGCGCCTCCTCGTCGTTGAGCCTCAGGCCCGCGTACAGGCACTGCTGGACCGCGGCCTCGCAGGCCGCGCGGCTGAAGATGAAGGTGATGGCGGGCAGCAGACCCTCGGCGTCGAGCCGCTCGATGACCTCGGGGCGGCCCGGGGTCCACACGCGCGAGCGCTGTCTGCGCTCCCGCTCCCGGTCGGCCTCGCGCATGGCACGGCCGCGTCTGCGGTCCTGGTACGACGGGGGGGGGGGGGCCCGCCCCCCGCCCCCCGCGCCGGGGGGGGGGGGTTGGGGGCGGCGGAGGTCGACCCCCCGGCGCCGCACGGCACCGCGCACGCCGCCGCCAAGGCCGCCGCGATGCGCGCGCACGTGACCCAGATCGAGGTCGCCGAACCGTACTTCGCGGTCTCCAACGAGCTGGCCCAGCCCCTGTTCACCACCGAGTACTACGAGTTGGTGAGCGGCGGACGCCAGCAGACCCGGGAGGCCGACCTGTTCGCCGGGACCGGCGTCGAGGAGGCGTCATGAGCTCCGCCGGACGCGGTTCGATGCTCGCCCAGCCGCTGCGACCCCCCTCCCCCGGGCGGATCGCCGCCTATCTGGGCCTGTTCGTGCTCGGTGCCGTCGTCTGCGTCGCGGGCGCGCTGGTACAGGCCGGCTGGTTCCCGGGCGGGTTGCTGCTCGCGCTGGCGGGCGCGGCCGGACTGTTCCTCGGCGGCGCCCGCGCCACCGGTACCCGCGCCGGAGCCGTCGCGCCCGCGGCCGGCTGGATCGTCACCGTCATCGTGCTCACCGTCGGCCGGCCGGAGGGAGACTTCCTGTTCGGGGCGGGAGGCGGCTCCTATCTCTTCCTGCTGGGCGGCATGGCGCTGGCTGTGATCTGCGCCACCCTTGGGTCGGGGCGGCAACCGGACGCCGACGATGCCCGACTTGCCAAGTGACGTACCAATTCGCCGCAAGGCGCGCGTGCGAGTCCGGTGTGGGTTTCCCCGGCGGTCCCGGGATACGCGCCAGGAGCGGCCAGTATGGTGGTGCGCGCCGCCGAGCCTCCCCCAAGTGCTCGACTTCGCTCGAGCAGGGGGGACCCCCATCGTGAGGTCGTGACGGGCGGCGGAGCCAACCGGGAGAACCTGCCTTGAGTCGTGAAACTGACACTCCGTCCTCCGGGCCCAACGGGCGCGGCGGAGCCGCATACCCTTCGGGCACGCCGCCGTACGGGACCCCCATGGTTTCCGACAGCGGTACGGACGCGGGCCGTTCGGCCGCACAGCCCGAGGAACGCAAGACCGAGACCACGCTGACGACCCGGATCCGGATCAACATCCCCGGGTCGCGCCCCATTCCGCCGGTCGTCATGCGTACGCCCGTCGCGGACGCCGAGCGCGCCGAGGCCGACAGGGGAGCGGACGCCGAGGCCCAGCCGACGGCCGCCACGACGGCCGCCACGGCGGCCACCGCGCCCCCCGAGACTCCCGCCGCCGAGTCCGCGGCTGCCGCCGAGGATAAGACGCGCGACTGGTTCGCGCCCCGCAAGTCCTCCGCCGGCAAGGCCGGTCCGGGCGGCGGCGGCACGAACGCGGCCGGACCGACCGGCGGTTCCCCGGCCGGTACGCCCGCGCCCGGCACGGGGGCGGGCGCATCCGGTGGCGCGGGTGCCTCGGGCGGCGCGGGTGGCGTCAAGGGCGTGCGTCCGGGCGCCGGCCGCCCCGGTGGCGTGGTCGGCTCCATGAGCGTGCCGGGCGGCTCCCGGCCCGGCGGCACGAACGGCGCCGGGCTCTCCGGGGCCACCGGTGGACCCGTGGCTCCCGGGCACGGCGGCGGCACCGGCTCCTTCGACGTGACCGAGGTGCTGGCCGCGGGCCAGCTCGGCAACGGCTCCCGCCCCGGCTCGGGCGGCGACGAACCGCGTCGCGACGACCTGCCGTACTTCTCGGAGAAAGACCGCGCCGGCCAGAACGGCCTGGGCGGTGCCAACGGCCAGGGCTCCGTTCCCGGCGGCCCGAACGGCCCCAGCGGATTCAACGCAC
>NZ_JBHYKH010000560.1:0-5658 GCF_042741275.1 Streptomyces sp. NPDC058964 | reverse complement strand
TACCCCGTCGGACCCCGCACCCGCGACGTCAACGACCTGGGCAACCAGTACGTGCCGTTCCACGCCCACCTGTGGGACCTGCTGCACGGCAGGGCCGACGGCGGTCTCCTGGTCAACTGGCAGTCCGGATTCGGCTCCAGCTTCCTGCCCGACCTCGGCACGTACCTCAGCAGCCCGTTCGCCCCGCTCGTCGCGGTGTTCCCGAGGGACCAGACCGACCTCGCCGTCTATGTGATCACCGTGCTGAAGACCGCGTCCGCCGGCGCGGCCATGGCCTGGCTGCTGCTCGCGCTGCGCCCCGGCCGCGGGTGGGCGGCCGGACTGCTCGGCGCCTCCTACGCCCTGTGCGGCTGGAGCGTGGCCATGGGCGCCTACAACCCGATGTGGCTCGACGGCCTCATCGCCCTGCCGCTGCTCTGCCTGGTCGGCGAATGGGCGACGGACGGACGGCGTCCGGTCCTGGGCGCGCTGGTCGTGGCGGCCGCCTGGACCGCCAATTTCTACACGGCGTACATGGCCACCCTCGGCGCCGGTCTGGTGCTGCTGCTCCGGCTGTGGCTGACCGGGCTCCCGCGCCGGCGGCGGTTCGCGGCAGCCGGCCGGGCGGGCCTGACCACGGCACTCGGCATCGGCCTGGCCGCACCGCTGGTGACGGTCGTCTACTTCGGCACCGAGCACGCCCGACCGGGCCGGGCCGGGCGGTTCACGCCGGTGCCGACCGAGGACCTCCTGGCCCGCCTGCTGCCGGCGACCTACGGCTTCAGCAGCCCGGCCGTGTACGTGGGCACCACGGCGCTGCTGCTCGTCCTCGCCCTGCCCTTCCACCGGGCGGTTCCCCGCCGGGTGCGCGCCGGGTGGACGCTGCTGGTGGCCGGGGTGACGATGTCGACGCAGTGGGGCCCGACCCACCTCGTCTGGCACGCCTTCGCCACCCCTCAGGGCAGCGCGTACCGCCAGAGCTTCGTCCTGTGCGGGCTGCTGGTGATCGCCGCGTGGATTTCGCTGTCGTACGGCCCGCCGGACCGGCGCGCGCTCGGCGCGGCGACCGTGCTGCTCGCGCTGATCATGGCCGTGGCGAGCGGAAGCGTACTGGCGCGCCGCCCGTTCACGCTGCCGATCGCACTGTTCGCCGTGCTGGCCGCGCTGACCGGACTGGCCCTGCTGGGCCATGCCGCCGCCGGACGGCGCACGGCCCTGGTCGGTCCGGCCGTGGCCCTGCTCCTGTGCGGGCAGTTCGGCGAGGCCACCGCCACCTCCGCCGTGGCAACGCGGCTGCGGCTCGCCCACATGGACGACTACGCCCCCTGGGGGCCGCGCCAGCAGCGGCAGTCGGAGGTGATCGCCGACGCCGACGACTGGCCCCGCCATCGCACCGAACCGGGCCGCGAGCAGACCGTCGGCAACGACCCGATGGAAGTGGGCGGCCAGGGCGCCCAGTACTACAGCAGCCTGACCTCCGACGTCCTCAGCCGCACGCTCACCGCCCTCGGGGACGGCTGGACCTCGCGGGGCCGCAGTCTGCAGAGCCTGGACAACGCCGTCACGGACGCGATCTTCTCCGTCGGCGCGCGGGTGCACTCACCGCCGGACCCGCACCAGAACTGGTTCCCCCAGGACGGCGGCCGGACGACCGCGACCCGGCAGCCGGCACCTCCCCTGGTCACGGTGCGGCCCGATTCCGCCGGCACGCGCGGCCGCACCGGCGTCTCCGCCTTCGGGCCGTCGCCGTACCGCAACCAGGAGCTGCTGCTGGGCACCCGCGTGTACACCGTCCCCCGCCCGACCGTGCGCACGAGCGCCGGCCGGAAACCGGATCGCAGCGACGACGCACGGCCCGGCCTGCGCCTCGGCGCCCTCCCCGCCGGGACCGCCGCCCCGTCTCCGACGATCACGGCACGCTGCCCGGCGGGCAGCGAGGTGTACCTGTGGGCACCGTACTTCTCGGGCACCGCCCGCCTCGCCGGCGCCCCGGCCGGCGGCCCGACCGGGCGGTTCCGCTCCGATCGTCCCGTCACCAGGATCGCCTCCATGCAGCGGCTCGGCAGGGTGCCCGCCTCCGGACGGCTCCGGATCGATCTGTTCCCCGACAGGACGAGCCTCGTCCCGGACGGCGCGGTCGGCTGCCTCGACACCGCCCGGCTGGGCACCGCGGTCGAACGGCTCAGCGCCACCGGCGCCACCGGGGTGACCGTCTCCGACGGCACGATCCGGGCCCGGCTCCCGGCGGGAAGCCGGGGAACCGCCGTCGTGGCGGCGCCCCGGATCGCCGGCTGGCGCTGTGCCACGGGCGGTGCCGCCGCCGTACCCGCCCATGAGTACTACGGGCTGATCGCCGTGCCGCTCGACGGCTCCTCGACCAGCCTCACCTGCACGTTCCGTCCGCCAGGACTGCGGCTGGGCAGCGCGGTCGGGGGCGTCTCGCTGCTGGCCCTCGTCCTGCGCGGTGCCCTCACCGCCGTCCGGCGACGGCGTGCCGCGGCACTCCCGACGACCACCCGTCCACCCGACCACGCGAGCGCGTGACCGGCGCTCCGGCACCGTGCCCCAGGGGAGAACCATGCTCATCTCGATCGTCGCGCCCTGCTACAACGAGGAAGACGTCATCGAGCGCTTCCACGAACACGTCCAGCGGGTCGCGGAGGAACTCCTGCCGCTCGGCCACGACATGGAGTTCGTGTACGTCGACGACGGCAGCCGCGACCGCACCCTCGCCGTGCTGAAGCGGCTCGCCGGACTCGACCCGCGCGTGCGGTACGTCTCCTTCAGCCGCAACTTCGGCAAGGAGGCGGCCCTGCTCGCCGGACTGCGGAACGCCTCGGGGGACTCCGTGGTCGTCATGGACTCGGACCTCCAGCATCCGCCGGAACTGATCAAACGCATGGTGTCCCTGCGCGAACAGGGCTACGACCAGGTCATCGCCAGGCGCACCAGGAGCGGCGACCGGATCACCCGCACGGTCACCGCCCGCCTCTACTACCGGCTCGTCAACCGTCTCGTCGACGTGGAACTCGTGGACGGCGTCGGCGACTTCCGGATGCTGTCCCGCCGCGTGGTGGACGCGGTCCTGGCGCTCACCGAGTACAACCGCTTCTCCAAGGGCCTGTTCGCCTGGGTGGGGTTCCCCGCCACGACCTTCGAGTACGAGAACGCCGTGCGCGAGCACGGCCGCAGCTCGTGGACCTTCCGGGGCCTGCTCGACTACGGACTCGACGGGCTGCTCTCGTTCAACAACCGCCCGCTGCGTGCCGCCCTGCACCTCGGCGTCGTCCTGCTGCTGTGCGCGGGGCTGTACACCGCTTGGATCGTGGGCGCGGCACTCGTCAACGGAGTGGAGACACCGGGCTATGTCACGATCATCACTGCCGTCACGGCCCTCGCCGGTGTCCAGATGACCATGCTGGGGGTCATCGGGGAGTACACGGGCCGGATCTACTACGAGGTCAAGGGGCGTCCGCACTTCCTGGTGAAGGCGACCAACGTGGAACGAGCGAAAGACCTGATTCCCTGATGCCCATGCCGACAGCGCGCCCCATACGGAGGCAGATTCTCACCTTCGCCGTGGTCGGTGTGATCAACACGGCCACGTACTACGGTCTTTACCTCCTTTTTCTCATTTCCTTGCCCTATCTCGGCGCGCATGTTCTCGCATTCCTGCTCAGCATGACGGGATCCTTCTTCCTGAATGCCCGCTTCACCTACCGCACGCGGCCGACCCTGCGGAAATTCCTGCTGTTCCCGCTGACGAACGCCGTCAATTTCCTGACCACCACCGCGGGCGTGTACGTCATCGTCGGCGTCCTGCACGAGGGGAGTCGGTTGGCCCCCCTGGTCGCGTCCGCGGCGGCGATCCCGGCGACCTTCCTCGTCTCCCGCCGGATCATGGCCCCCCGGATGAGCGCCGCCTAGGATTGCATAAACGTGCAACGATACGTATAGTCATGCCATCCAGGAGGAGGGTGACATGGCGGTACGAGCGGCGGTGGCCGGAGCGAGCGGATACGCGGGCGGAGAGGTCCTGCGACTGCTCCTCGCGCACCCCGAGATCGAGATCGGGGCCCTGACCGGCAACTCCAACGCGGGTCAGCGGCTCGGCGCGCTCCAGCCGCACCTTCTGCCGCTGGCCGACCGGGTGCTGGAGGAGACCACCCCCGAGGTGCTCGCCGGGCACGATGTCGTCTTCCTCGCCCTGCCCCACGGGCAGTCCGCCGCCGTCGCCGAACAGCTCGGCCCGGACGTGCTCGTCGTCGACATGGGCGCCGACTTCCGGCTCGAGAACGCCGCCGACTGGGAGAAGTTCTACGGTTCCCCGCACGCCGGGACCTGGCCCTACGGCCTCCCCGAACTTCCGGGCGGCCGCGCTGCGCTGGAGGGGTCCAAGCGCATCGCGGTGCCCGGTTGCTACCCGACCGCCGTCTCCCTCGCGCTCTTCCCCGCGTACGCCGCGGGGCTCGCCGAGTCCGAGGCCGTGATCGTCGCCGCCTCCGGCACCTCGGGCGCGGGCAAGGCGCCCAGGCCGCACCTGCTGGGCAGCGAGGTCATGGGGTCGATGTCGCCGTACGGCGTCGGCGGAGGACACCGGCACACCCCCGAGATGATCCAGAACCTCAGCGCCGCGGCGGGGGAGCGGGTCTCGGTCTCCTTCACGCCGACCCTCGCGCCGATGCCGCGCGGGATCCTCGCCACATGCAGCGCGAAGGCGCGCGAGGGTGTCACCGCCGAGTCCGTCCGCACGGCCTACGAGAAGGCGTTCGCCGACGAGCCCTTCGTCCACCTCCTGCCCGAGGGCCAGTGGCCGGCCACCGCGTCCGTCCACGGTTCCAACGCCGTTCAGGTGCAGGTCGCGTACGACGGGGCCACGGGGCGCATCATCGCGATCAGCGCCATCGACAACCTGACCAAGGGCACCGCGGGCGGTGCCGTCCAGAGCCTGAACATCGCCCTGGGTCTCGACGAGACCACGGGACTTTCCACGATCGGAGTCGCACCGTGAGCGTCACGGCAGCCAAGGGATTCACGGCGGCGGGCGTCGCCGCCGGGATCAAGGAGAACGGCAACCCGGACCTGGCCCTCGTGGTCAACACCGGGCCCCGCCGCGCCGCCGCAGGCGTCTTCACCTCGAACCGTGTGAAGGCCGCGCCCGTGCTGTGGTCCGAGCAGGTGCTCAAGAGCGGTCAGGTCTCCGCCGTCGTCCTCAACTCCGGCGGCGCCAACGCCTGTACGGGTCCCAAGGGCTTCCAGGACACCCACGCCACCGCCGAGAAGGCCGCCGAGGTCCTCGGGCGGGGCGCCATCGAGGTGGCCGTGTGCTCCACCGGCCTCATCGGTGTGCTGCTGCCCATGGACAAGCTGCTCCCGGGCGTCGAGACGGCCGCCGCCCAGCTCTCCGAGCACGGCGGCGAGAAGGCGGCCATCGCCATCAAGACCACCGACACCGTCCACAAGACGTCCGTCGTCACCAGGGACGGCTGGACCGTCGGCGGCATGGCCAAGGGCGCCGGCATGCTCGCCCCGGGCCTGGCCACCATGCTCGTCGTGATCACCACCGACGCCGACCTGGAGACCGAGGTCCTCGACCGCGCCCTGCGCGACGCCACCAAGGTCACCTTCGACCGCGTCGACTCCGACGGCTGCATGTCCACCAACGACACGGTGCTGCTC
>NZ_JBHYKH010000559.1:0-5713 GCF_042741275.1 Streptomyces sp. NPDC058964 | reverse complement strand
GGCCGCGCCCTCGGCCCGCCCGCGCGCGGGCCCGGCGCGGCCCAGCGGGCCGCTACCGGTCGTGGCGAACAGCCCACGCTGCGGCCCTGCTTCTCGAGCTTCAGCTCCTTGACGCGGGCCGCGTCGGCCTGGCCCCGGGTGGCCTTCATGACCGCGCCGACCAGGGCGCCGGCCGCGGCCACCATGCCACCGCGGATCTTGTCGGCGATGCCCGGGTTGCCGGCGATGGCCTCCTCGACGGCGGCCGTCAGCGCGCCCTAGTCGGAGACGACCTTCAGTCCGCGCTTGTCGACGACCTCGTCCGGGGTGCCCTCGCCCGCGAGGACGCCCTCGATGACCTGGCGGGCCAGCTTGTCGTTCAGGTCACCCTTCGAGACCAGCTCGGCGACCCGGGCGACCTGCGCCGGGGTGATCGCCAGCTCGTCCAGCGCCTTGCCCGACTCGTTGGCGCTGCGCGCCAGTTCGCCCATCCACCACTTGCGGGCGGACGCCGCGTCGGCACCGGCGTCGATCGTCGCGACGATCGGGTCCAGCGCGCCGGCGTTGAGGATCGCCTGCATGTCGGTGGCCGAGATGCCCCACTCCGCGAGGAGGCGGTTACGGCGGGCCAGCGGCATCTCCGGCAGCGCGGCGCGGATCTCCTCGACCCACTCGCGGGAGGGGGCCACCGGGACGAGGTCCGGCTCGGGGAAGTACCGGTAGTCCTCGGCCTCCTCCTTCACACGGCCCGAGGTCGTCGACCCCGTGTCCTCGTGGAAGTGCCGGGTCTCCTGGATGATCGTGCCGCCGGAGGAGAGCACGGCCGCGTGGCGCATGATCTCGAACCGGGCCGCGCGCTCCACGGATCGCAGCGAGTTGACGTTCTTGGTCTCGGAGCGCGTGCCGAACTTGTCGCTGCCCTTGGGCATCAGCGACAGGTTCACGTCACAGCGCATCTGGCCCATCTCCATGCGGGCCTCGGAGACGCCGAGCGCCTTGATGACCTCGCGCAGCTCACGCACGTACGCCCGGGCGACCTCGGGAGCGCGCTCGCCGGCGCCGACGATCGGCTTGGTGACGATCTCGATCAGCGGGATGCCGGCGCGGTTGTAGTCCAGCAGGGAGTGGGACGCGCCGTGGATACGGCCGGTCGCGCCACCCACGTGGGTGGACTTGCCGGTGTCCTCCTCCATGTGGGCGCGTTCGATCTCCACCCGGAAGGTCTCGCCGTCCTCCAGCTGCACGTCGAGGTAGCCGTTGAAGGCGATCGGCTCGTCATACTGGGAGGTCTGGAAGTTCTTCGGCATGTCCGGATAGAAGTAGTTCTTCCGGGCGAAGCGGCACCACTCGGCGATCTCGCAGTTCAGCGCGAGACCGATCTTGATCGCGGACTCGACGCCGGTCGCGTTGACGACCGGGAGCGAGCCGGGCAGGCCGAGGCAGGTGGGGCAGGTCTGCGTGTTGGCGTCCTGACCGAGCTCGGTCGAACAGCCGCAGAACATCTTGGTCTTGGTGCCGAGTTCGACATGGACCTCGAGGCCCATGACGGGGTCGTACGACGCCAGCGCGTCCTCGTACGACACCAGGTCGGTCGTGGTGGTCACGGTGAAACTTCCCTCTCAGCCCAGCAGGACGTCGTCGTCGCCCAGCCGCTTCAGCTCGCGGTACAGGATGGCGAGGCCGGTGACGATCGCGACCGCGGACACGGTGGCGTCGATCAGCCGCAGCGTGTCGTGCTCGGCGCGGGCCTTCTTGATCTGCTTGGCGACACCGATCGCGCCGAACGCGGTGGCGGCCATGGACATGTACGTACCGGACTTGGACTTCTTGAAGCCCTTGGCCTTCGACAGTGCATTGCTCACAGCGACGGTGCCTCCTCGAGCAGCGGGTGCCCCCACTTTTCCACGAAGGCGGCCTCGACAGCGGCACCCACCTTGTAAAGGCGGTCGTCCTGCATCGCCGGGGCGATGATCTGCAGGCCCACCGGCAGGTTGTCCTCCGGGGCCAGGCCGCAGGGCAGGGACATGGCCGCGTTGCCCGCCAGGTTGGTCGGGATGGTGCAGAGGTCGGCCAGGTACATCGCCATCGGGTCGTCGGCGCGCTCGCCGATCGCGAAGGCGGTGGTCGGCGTCGTCGGGGAGACGATGACGTCGACCTGCTCGAAGGCCTTCTCGAAGTCCCGCGTGATGAGCGTGCGGACCTTCTGGGCGGAGCCGTAGTACGCGTCGTAGTAGCCGGAGCTGAGCGCGTACGTGCCGAGCATGATGCGGCGCTTGACCTCGGAGCCGAAGCCCGCCTCACGGGTGAGGGAGGTGACCTCCTCGGCCGAGTGGGTGCCGTCGTCGCCCGTTCGGAGGCCGTAGCGCAGGCCGTCGAAGCGGGCGAGGTTGGAGGAGCACTCGGACGGAGCGATCAGGTAGTACGCCGACAGCGCGAGGTCGAAGGACGGGCAGTCCAGCTCGACGATCTCGGCGCCCAGCCCCTTCAGCAGCTCGACGGACTCGTCGAAGCGCTGGATGACGCCGGCCTGGTAGCCCTCGCCGCGGAACTGCTTGACGACGCCGACGCGCATGCCCTGGACGCTGCCGTTGCGGGCTGCCTCGACGACCGGCGGGACGGGGGCGTCGATGGACGTGGAGTCGAGCGGGTCGTGCCCGGCGATCACCTCGTGCAGGAGCGCGGCGTCCAGGACCGTACGGGCACAGGGGCCGCCCTGGTCGAGGCTGCTGCTGAAGGCCACCATGCCGTAACGGGACACCGCACCGTACGTCGGCTTCACACCGACCGTGCCGGTGACGGCGGCCGGCTGGCGGATGGAGCCGCCGGTGTCGGTGCCGATGGCCAGCGGGGCCTGGAAGGAGGCGAGCGCGGCGGAGGAGCCGCCGCCGGAGCCGCCGGGGATCTTGGTGAGGTCCCACGGGTTGCCGGTCGGTCCGTACGCGCTGTTCTCGGTGCTGGACCCCATGGCGAACTCGTCCATGTTGGTCTTGCCGAGGATGACCACGTCGGCGGCCTTCAGCCGCTTGGTGAGCGTCGCGTCGTACGGCGGGATCCAGCCCTCGAGGATCTTCGAACCGACGGTGGTCGGAACGCCCTCGGTGGTGAAGATGTCCTTGAGTGCGAGGGGAACGCCGGCCAGCGGGCCGAGCTTCTCCCCCTTCGCCCGCTTCTCGTCGACGGCACGGGCCTGCGCCAGGGCGCCCTCGCGGTCGACGTGCAGGAAGGCGTGCACCTTCTCGTCGACGGCCTCGATCCGGGCGAGGTGGGCCTCGGTGACCTGGACGGCCGTGAGCTCGCCGGAGGCGATCCTCTCGGCGGTCTCGGCGGCCGTGAGCTTGATGATGTCCGTCATGGGATCAGTCCTCCCCCAGGATCTGCGGCACCTTGAAACGCTGCTGCTCCTGGGCCGGGGCGCCGGAGAGCGCCTGCTCGGGGGTGAGCGAGGGACGGACCTCGTCCGCGCGCATGACGTTCGTCAGCGGGAGCGGGTGAGAGGTCGGCGGTACGTCTTGGTCGGCGACCTCGCTGACGCGTGCGACCGCGCCGATGATGTCGTCCAGCTGGCCTGCGAAGTGGTCGAGTTCTTCGGGCTTCAGCTCCAGACGCGCCAGCCGGGCGAGGTGGGCGACCTCCTCGCGCGTGATGCCAGGCATGCAGCGATCCTCTGGGGTGAGAGTTTGTGGTTTGGGCCCAATCCTATGGGGCCGGATGCGGTGACCGTTAAACGGTTTGGCTCAGCGGCCCGGCTCGCGGCGGCGGGCGTCCCAGGCCGCGCTGCGCAGGAAGTGGTTGTCGTACCGGTCCTGCACCTCCAGCAGGCTCTCCCGGGTGGCCTCGCCGAGGGCGACGCGCCGCAGGTGGCGGAAGTACTCGAAGCGCTCGACGCCCGGCGTGATGACGATCAGGAGGTCGGCGTCGCAGCCGGGGACGGCGGCGAAGGCGTGCGGCATGCCGGGCGGGACGACGACCAGGTCCCCGGGCCCGGCGGTGACGACCTCCTCCCCGGAGAGCAGCTCGGCGGCACCGTCGAGCACGAAGAACATCTCGGCGGAGCCGTCGTGGCGGTGTGGGGCGGCGCCGTCGGCCCCCCGGGTGAGGGTGACTCGCTGGGTGGACAGGGCCCCGCCCGTGCTGCTGCTGTCGGCCAGCAGCCGGACGGTGGTGGGCGCGCGGCCGACGGCCTCTGCCTCCGCCTCCCGCACGACCACGGTCTCGTCGAACTTCGGAACGATCAGGGACATGGCTGGTGGCATCGTCCTTCTGCGCGGGTCCCGCCGGCCCGGACGGGCCGTGCCGGCCGGGCGGTGCCGTTCGGGTCATGCCGGTGTCGCGGGGTGAGGCACGCGCTCCCCCAGAGGGGGGACCCCCAGCCGCGGTGCCGCCGCTCGCCGGCTCCCCCGCGTTCTCGGCGTCGCTCGATCAGGGGGATCCCCATCGCGTCGGCTCCCTCCTCCGCCTTGCAGCCGCACACACCCGGCCCCGCTCGACCCGGCCGCGAGCCACCGCTCCTCACAGCCGGCCCGGACCGAACGGCACCCCCTACCCGATCCGCCCCGGGTCGTCCGCGGCGGCCGCCGGGAGGGCGGCTCTGGGACGCTGCCAGCCCCGGGAGCCGCGGGCACGCAGCCACGCCGTGGTCTCCTCCGGCGGCATCGCCGCCGCGACCAGCCACCCCTGCACGGCATCGCACCCCAGGTCCCGCAGCCGTTCCCAGGTCTCGTCGTCCTCGACGCCCTCGGCAACGACCAGCAGCCCGAGGGAGTGCGCGAGGTCGACCGTGCACCGCACGATCGCCGCGTCCTGCGTGTCCACGGCCAGCCGGGCCACGAACGACCGGTCGATCTTCAGCTCGCTGACCGGCAGTCGGCGCAGATGCACCAGCGAGGAGTACCCGGTGCCGAAGTCGTCCAGGGACATCTTCACGCCGTGCCCGGTCAGCCCGGCCAGGGTGTCGGCGGCACGCTGCGGGTCCTCCAGCAGCACGTGCTCCGTTATCTCCAGTTGGAGCGCTCCCGCCGGAACGCCGTGCCGGGCCAGCCGTGCGGCCACCGAGCCCGCGAACCCGGGCGTGTGGACGTCACGGGGAGAGACGTTGACCGCGACCGGCACCAGCAGGCCCTGCGCGCGCCACTGCGCGACCTGGCCGAGCGCCGTCTCCAGGACGTACTCGGTCAGATGGGGCATCAGCCCGGAGGACTCGGCGATCGCTATGAACTCGTCCGGCGGCACCTTCCCGCGCTCGGGGTGCACCCAGCGGACGAGCGCCTCCAGCCCGGCGACCTGTCCGTCGAAGCGGACCTTGGGCTGGTAGTGCAGCTGGACCTCGTGGGCGTCCAGGGCGCGGCGCAGATCGCCGAGCAGGCCGAGCCGGTCCGGCGTGTTGGAGTCCCGCTTGGACTCGTACACCTCGACGCCGGTGCGGTCCCGCTTCGCCTGGTACATCGCCACGTCCGCCCGGCGCAGCAACCCCTCGGCGTCCAGGGCGTGGTCCGGGAAGACGGCGACGCCCGCGCTGGCCTCCAGGACGAGCGTGAGCCCGTCGAGGTCGAGCGGCGAGCTGAGGGCGGCGACGAGATTGCGGGCGACCCGGATCGCCGACGTCGTGGAGTCGGCGACGGGCCGTAACACCGCGAACACGGCGCCCCCCAGCCGGGGGGCCCCCCCCCCCCCCCGCCCCCCCCCCCCCCACCCGCCAACCAAAAACACCCCACACCCCGCCCCCCCCCCAAGAACC
>NZ_JBHYKH010000558.1:0-5755 GCF_042741275.1 Streptomyces sp. NPDC058964 | reverse complement strand
TCGCATCTTTTGTGTTTCCCCCACCCTCGCCCCCGCCCCGCGCGCGGCCGCCGGGCCGGGGGCGGTGCCCGCCCTCGGCGCCGAGGACCGAGCGGAACAGACCGAGGGGCGTGGTGGTGCCCTCGGCAAGATGCACGGGAGTGAGGGCACCGCTCAGATACAGCACGAGCCCGGTCCCGGCCCTGACCTCGTCCAGCAGGTCCGTGACCAGGGCGCCGCCCCGGGCACGGTGCCGCGGTACGGCGAGGACGGCGCCGAGGTCCAGCGCGCGCACGGTGCGGTCGCGCAGGGCCGCCGGGACACGCCCCTCCGCGATGGCGGCGGCGACGCCGGTGGCCACGGCCTCCTTGCCGACGCCCGGCGGGCCGACGAGGAGGGGGACGTTGCGGCGGTGCCGGGTGAGGGTCTGGACGACGCGGTCGATCTCGGAGGACCGTCCGACGACGGGACGTGTCTCCGCGGCGAGGTCGCGGGTGATCCCGGAGAGCAGGTCCGGTGGCGCGGCGGGCGTCGCGTGTCCGGCTTCGGCCCGTTCGGTGATCCGGCGTCGTACCCGGGCGAGGTCCACGCCGTTCGCCCGCAGGGCGTCCACGGCGCTGCCGCCGTCCTGGGCGATCAGGGCGAGGAGGACATGCACCGGCCTCGCGGCCGGGTCGCCGAGCAGGCGCGCCTCGACGGGCGCCTGGGCGATGACGGCCATGGCCTCCGCCGTGGCGGGCAGGTGCTCCGGCGGCACGCCTCTCCCCGGGCCCAGTGCCCCCGTCAGCCAGTCGCGGATCCGGGGGGCCGGGACTCCGAGAAGGTCGTCGATCTCGGCCGCGGTGCCGTTCTGGTCGGCGGCCCGGACCAGTCCCAGGAGGAGGTGTCCCGTGTCGAGGGCCTGGTGCCGGAGTTCCTGCGCGATCCGGTTCGCGTGGTTCACGACGCTGGACGCGTCGGAGGTGAAACGCTCGGCCATCACCCGTCCCCCGGCTCTTCCAGCCCCGCCAGATCCTCCCGGGCCCGCCGTGTGTGCGCGTGCTCCGCCCCCAGCACCCGCTCGCGCTGCGCCACCAGCTGACGCAACAGCGCCAGCGCCTCCTCCCGCCCGCCGGTCAGGGCGAGATTGCGGGCCAGGACGTGCCGTGTCCGCAGGGTGTGCGGATGTTCCGCACCCAGGACCCGGCCCCGGTCCGCGAGCAGCACCCGCAGCATGCCGACGGCCTCCTGCCGGTGTCCCGCCTCGCCCAGGTTCACGGCGAGGAACTGCCGGGTGCGCAGCGTGTCCTCGTGGTCGGGGCCGAGCAGCCGCAGCTGGTCGGCGAGGAGCTGCCGGAGCAGCCCCGCGGCCTCCACCGGGGCGCCCGCGCCGCCGAGGCTGTGCGCGTGGGACTGGCGGGTGCGCAGGGTGTCGGAGTGCTCACGGCCGAGGATCCGGGTCTGTTCGTCGAGGATCTTTTGGAGCAGCTCCGCCGCGCCCTTCCAGTCCCCGGTCTTGCCCTGTTCGACCGCGGTGACCTGCCGTCGGCGCAGTTCGGGCCCCGCGGTGGCGGCGAAGGCGCGGTTGATGGTGAGGGCGATCCCGTGCGCGGTTCCCGCGGCGCGGTTGAGCGGTGTGGGCAGACCCTCGGCCTCCATGGTCGCGCGGAGCCGCCGGTAGAGGTCGTCGATCGTGAGCAGTTCCGGCCCGCCCACGACACCCTCGCGCAGCAGTCGCATGAGCCGCCCGGAGAACGCGGTGTGCTCCTCCTCCGGCAGGGCGAGGGCGACCTGGTCGCGCTGGGCCGAGGTCAGGACGTACGTGCCCGCGACCGCGAGCTGTCCGAGCCGCTCGGCCTCGCCGCCCCCGGCCAGGGAGTCGCCGAGGGCCCGGCCGGAGAAGCAGCAGTCCAGGACGACGAGCTTGGCCCGGGCCGGGCTGTCGAGCACGGCGTCGCGGAGCTTCTCGTACTCCAGGGAGTTGAACTCGGGCGCGCTCCACTCGCTGTCGGGCAGTGCCAGGTACAGGTCGTGCCGTCGGCCGCCGACCAGGCCGTGCCCGGCGTAGTGGACGAGGAGCAGGTCCTCCGCCTCGGCCACGGCGGCCCGCAGCCGTGCGCCCAGGGTGCGCAGGTCGCCGTCGTCGAGCAGCACCGTGCAGTGGCCGGCCGGGACCAGTCCGTAGTACTGGTCGGTGAGGAGTCCGGCCAGGTCGGTGATGGTGCGGTGGACGGACGGCAGATCGGGCAGGTTCGGGTCGGAGTACCGGCTCGCGCCGATCAGCACGACCCGGGAGCGGTGGGGGTCGGGAAGGCGCACGTCACTCCCGTACGTCCTGGTCCGGTCCCTCCTCCAGGAGCCGCCGCAACAGGGCTTCCAGGTCCTCGCTGCGCACCCGCTTGGCGTCGATCTCGACACCGGAGCCGTTCTCGCGTCTGACCTCCAGGCGTATGTCGGTGCGGCGCGGCTGGGTGATCCAGGCGCGCAGGCAGGAGGCGAGCACGGTGAGCGGGCCGCCCGCGCCGAGGAGGACGGTCACCGTGTCGAGGGCGGTGCCCAGCTGGCCGGGTCCGGGGGCGCCGCCGTCGAGCCGGACCCTCCCGGTGAGCGCCGGCTCGCCTCTGAGCCAGTCCGTGAGGGACTCGGCGTCCGCGACCGGGTCCCGGCTCAGGACGGATATGCGCGCAGTCGTCACGGCTCCCCCGGCTCTCGTCAAAGACCTTGACGGGCAACGTTGTTGAATGATTCCAGTGTAGGACCGGAGGGCGGCGGGGAACGTGGTGTCAGTGGCGGCGGCGACGCGGACGCGTGAAGCCGCGGGTCACACAGGACGGGATCGCGGCGCTCTCCTCGTGCGAGCGGGCCCGGTAGGCGCTCGGTGTCTCGCCGACCAGCTCCGTGAAGCGGGAGCTGAAGGAGCCGAGCGAGGTGCAGCCGACGGCGAGGCAGACGTCCGTCACGCTGAGGTCGCCACGGCGCAGCAGCGTCTTGGCACGCTCGATGCGACGGGTCATCAGATAGCTGTAGGGCGTCTCGCCGTACGCCTCGCGGAAGCTGCGCTGGAAGTGCCCCGGGGACATCAGCGCGGTACGCGCGAGCTCGGCGATGTCGAGCGGCTCGGCGTATTCGCGGTCCATGCGGTCGCGGGCCCGCCGCAGCCGTACCAGGTCCTCAAGGGTCACCCCTTCAGCTTCGCACAACGCCGGCGGGGGCGAGGAGACCGCGAAGGGGTCCGGAAAATCCAGGAGCCTGATCCAGGATCAGGCCTTCTTGGTCTCCCAGAAGATCTTGTCGATCTGGGCGATGTAGTCCAGGGCCTTCTGGCCGGTCGCCGGGTCGGTGGACGCCTTGGCGGCCGAGAGGGCCTTCAGGGCGTCGTTGACCAGCTGGTGCAGCTCGGGGTACTTCTCGAAGTGCGGGGGCTTGAAGTAGTCGCTCCAGAGCACCGAGACGTGGTGCTTGGCGAGCTCGGCGCGCTGCTCCTTGATGACGGTGGCACGCGCCTGGAAGTGCGGGTCGTCGTTGGCGGCCATCTTCTCCTGGACGGCCTTCACCGACTCCGCCTCGATGCGGGCCTGGGCCGGGTCGTACACACCGCAGGGCAGGTCGCAGTGCGCGCTGACCTTGACCTTGGGGGCAAACAGGCGGGAAAGCATGGAGCATTCCTTCCTCGTGATCGTCTTCTCAGGTGGGACATTACTCCCTGGGAGACGGGTTTTCTCGAGTGCCCCCTAGGGCTTAGGACAAAAGTCCAGGGTCAGACTGAGACTGGTGGAGGAACGGACCGGGGAGGTGCCGGGGATGCCGGAGCTGTCACAGGAGAGCGAGCGTGGGAGGGCCGGCCCGCCTTTCGGACTGGCCGAGGTCACCGGGCCGTCCATGGTGCCCACGCTGCACCACGGGGATCTGCTCGTGGTGCAGTACGGGGCCAGGGTCAGGCCCGGTGACGTCGTCGTCCTGCGCCATCCGTTCCAGCAGGACCTGCTCGTCGTCAAGCGGGCCGTGGAGCGGCGCGAGGCCGGCTGGTGGGTGCTCGGGGACAACGCGTACGCCGGAGGGGACAGCACCGACTACGGGACCGTGCCGGAGGACCTGATCCTCGGCCGGGTCCGGCTGCGTTTCCGGCCGCTGCGGTCAGGTCAGCGCTCGCCGCTCGCGCTGGCGCGCTGGGTGCTGTCGGCCGCCAGGCCCGTCTTGTCCGACCGGTCGGCCTCCAGGCGCTTGCGGGCGCGGTAGGCCGCCACGTTCGCGCGTGTCGCGCAGCGGTCGGAGCAGTAGCGCCGGGAGCGGTTCGTCGAGGTGTCCAGGTAGGCGTTGCGGCAGGGGCCGGCCTGGCACAGGCCCAGGCGGTCCACGCCGTACTCGGTCAGGTGGAACGCGAGGCCCATCGCCGCGATCGCCGCGTAGCCCGCGGTGGCGTTCGAGGGGTGGTCGGCCAGGTGCATGTGCCACAGCGGGCGGCCGTCGTCGTCCCGGAAGTCGTGTCCGGAGATCTGCGGGCTCACCGGGAACTCCAGCAGGAGCGAGTTGAGCAGGTCGACCGCGAGTGTCTCGTCGCCCTTGTCGGCGGCCTCGAAGACGGCGCGCAGCCGGGCCCGTACGGAGCGGAAGCGCGTGACGTCGGAGTCGGTGGCGCGGCGGGCCGCCGACTGGTTGACGCCGAACAGGTCGCGGACGGCCTCGACCGAGGTCAGGTTGTCCTTGCCCCGGACCGGTTCCTCGCTGTTGACGAGACGTACGGCGTAATCCGAGTAATAGGCCAGTTCCACTTGTAGTCCTTACGGGGGCGCTCTATGGTCGTGGGTGCGGTCGGGTAACAGCCGGTCGTGCTTACAGGGTATTACGGGACCTACGGGGCGGAGGGGTGCGATGACGGACGCGCACACGGCGACGACCGGTGCCGACTGGGCGGCCTGGCAGGAGAGCTGGGACCGTCAGCAGGAGTGGTACATGCCGGACCGCGAGGAACGCTTCCGGATCATGCTCGACATGGTCGAGGCCCTGGTCGGCACCGCACCCCGCGTACTGGACCTGGCCTGCGGCACCGGCAGCATCACCGCCCGGCTGCTGCGGAGGTTCCCGCGGGCCACCAGCACCGGCGTCGACCTCGACCCGGCCCTCCTCGCCATCGCCGAGGGCACCTTCGCGGGCGACGAGAGGGTCACCTTCGCGAGTGCCGACCTCAAGGACCCGGACTGGACCGCGAAGCTGCCGTACGACTCGTACGACGCCGTCCTGACCGCCACGGCCCTGCACTGGCTCCACAGTGAACCCCTCGCGGCCCTCTACGGTCAGGTCGCGGGACTCGTCCGCGACGGCGGTGTCTTCATGAACGCGGACCACATGATCGACGAGACCACGCCCCGGATCAACGCGGCCGAGCGCGCCCAGCGCCACGCCCGCATGGATCAGGCCAAGCGCGACGGCGCCCTCGACTGGGCCGAATGGTGGCAGCTTGCCGCCGGGGACCCGGTCCTCGCCGGGCCCACGGCCCGCCGCTTCGAGATCTACGGCGAGCACGCCGACGGCGACATGCCCTCGGCCGCCGAACACGCGCGCGTACTCCGCGAGAAGGGCTTCACGGAGGCCCGCCCGGTGTGGTGCTCCCCGTCGGACACGCTGCTGCTGGCGCTCAAGTAGGCGGGCGGCGCCAGGCGCCAGGGCATGGAGAAGGGGGGGGGGGGGTGTTAGGTAGGCCCCGGCGACGGGGGGGGGGCATAGAAACGAGTGAAAGGAAACAAAAATCCCGTGGTGGGGGGGGGTGGGGTGGGAGGGCGGCCGGGGGGGGGGTGTAAAA
>NZ_JBHYKH010000557.1:5042-5794 GCF_042741275.1 Streptomyces sp. NPDC058964 | reverse complement strand
CCCGGACTCCTTCGCGGGCAGGCCGATGGTGAAGTCGGCCCCGAGCGGCCCGGTCACCTCCCGCTCCAGGAAGGCACCCGGCAGCAGCCCCGAGACCCGTCGCACGACCTCGCCGACCAGGTGGCCGTAGGTGAACGCGTGGTACCCGGAGCACGTCCCCGGCTCCCACCAGGGCTCCGTCGCCGCGAGCCGGGCGGTCGTCAGCTCCCAGTCGTAGAGCTGCTCCAGCGAGTGCGGTTCACGCAGGCCGGCGAGCCCGGCCCGGTGCGACAGCAGATGCCGTACGAGGACCTTCTCCTTGCCCGCGGCCGCGAACTCGGGCCAGTACGCGGCGACCGGAGCGTCGAGGTCGAGCAGTCCCCGGTCGGCGAGGATGTGCGCGCACAGCGCGGTCACCCCCTTCGTCGTCGACCAGACGTTGACCAGGGTGTCCCGCTCCCAGGGGCGTGTGCGCGCCGCATCCGCCCAGCCGCCCCAGAGGTCCACCACGGGTTCCCCGTCCACGGTCACCGCCACGGCGGCACCCAGTTCACCGCGGTCCCGGAAGTTCTCCTCGAACGCCTGCCGCACCGCGGTGAAGCGCGCGTCGCAGTGACCGTGAACGTCTGGCTCGTGCTGGGACATGGGCCCTCCGTCGTCGCGGGGACACCCTGGCCGCGCAAAAGGCGGCCCGGGGGGCCCCAAAAAGGAAAGCCCACGAGGGGCGGCGGGGAGGGCCCCCGGCCGTGTGAGGCGGTGTGGGTGGGGGGACA
>NZ_JBHYKH010000557.1:1465-5032 GCF_042741275.1 Streptomyces sp. NPDC058964 | reverse complement strand
CTATGGCGTGCCCCAGCGCGTTCACGCGCGCGTCGCAGGCACCGTGAACGACTGCTTGGTGGGGGTACTGGGGCCCTCCGTGGTCGGGGGCACACCCTGGCCGCGATACTGCGCCCAGGGCGGCCCCATGAACGTACCGACCAGTCGGACCGGACGGAAGGCCGCCGGACGGTCAGAGGAGGAAGGGTTGGTCACACACACGCGAGCACCGGTCGATCGCGCGCGACTAGGGGAGTTGGTACGCGCACGGCGGTTGACGCTGCTCGAACGCAAGAGGGGTTCATGTCGGTCAGGGCTACGCGGGTGATGAGTGCCGCGTGCCGGGTCGCGGGGCTCGATGACAGAGGCGCAGAGCTGATCCGTCTCGGTGGGAACGCGTTGTTCCGTTTGGTCTCGGTGCCAGTGGTCGTTCGCGTGGCGCATGGCGAGGAGTGGCTGCCGAAGGCCCGGATCCCGGCCACCGGCGGCGAGGACCGGACCGCCGTCACTGCTCCGGCGCGAACGGCCGGCGCAGGCAGCCGACGAGCCCGGCGCGGTTCGCGGAACGTCGGACCCGGACGAAACGCTCGGTGGCCTCACGCGTGTCCCCGCGCTCCTCCCAGGTCCCGTCTCAGGTGTACGACCGCAGCCAGCGCACCTTCTCCGCGTCCTGGAAGGGACCGCCGCCCTCGTGATCGTTGAAGTCGTAGACCTCGATCGCCTTGTCCTCGTGCGCCCAGGCGTTGAAGGCCGCGAAGACCGTCGACGGCGGGCACGTCTGGTCCTCCAGCGCCGTCGAGAACAGCGCGGGGGCCCGCCCGCGGGCCGCGAAGTGGACGCCGTCGAAGTAGGAGAGCGTGCGCAGCACTTCGTCGAAACGGCGGCGGTGGGTCTTGAGGTAGAGGCCTACCTCCCGGTACGGATGACGGTCCGTCAGCGTCGTCGCGCGCGGGAAGTCGCACAGGAACGGCACGTCCGGGGCGACGGCCGTCAGGTCCGGCATCAGCCCGCCGACGGCGATCGTGATGCCGCCGCCCTGGCTCCCGCCGAGGGCGACCGTGCGTGCCGCGTCGGTCAGCGGGTGCGAGCGGGCCGCCTCGACCGCGCGCACCGCGTCCGTGAACACCCGCCGGTAGTAGTAGTTCTCGGGCGCGTCGACGCCCCGCGTCATGAACCCGGGATACGCCGGGGCGCCGCCCACCGGGTCCGCGGTCCCGCCCCCGCCGCCCCAGGCACTGCCCTGGCCACGGGTGTCCATCACGAAGTGCGCCCGGCCGGTCGACGCCCACAGCAGGTGCTCGTGCGGCAGACCGCGCCCGCCGCCGTAACCCACGAACTCCACCACCAGCGGCAGTGGCTCCTCGGCTCCGGCGGGCAGGAGCAGCCAGCCCTTGACCGGGTGACCGCCGAACCCCGCGAAGGTCACGTCGTACACCCGCACCGCCGTCAGACCCACGTCCACCGGTTCGAAGCGGGCGTCGAGATCGTGCTCGCGGGCCTCCTGAAGTGTCTTCGACCAGAAGGCGTCGAAGTCCTCGGGCTCCGCGGACTCGCTGCGGTACTCACGGAGCTCGTCGAGTGGAAGGTCGAACAGGGCCATCAACAACCGCCTTTGAGGAGTCGTCGTGCGGATGATCAACACCGTACGTGGAGGGTCGGAGGACTGGCCAGGCTCCTGGGACGGCCCGCGCCCGGCACGGCGCGTGACGTCCCCGGTCGATCCTGGTCAAGGACGCCTACCGCCTGCCCTGGTGGGAAAGCCGGAAACTCCCGATGGCCGGAACGCCGCCACCTCCGCCGACCACTCGCACGCCCTCAGGCCTTGCCCCGCGTCCATTCGGGGCCGGTGCGCGCCCAGTCCCGCTCCCACTCGCACATCCGGTGGCGCAGTGAGACATGGCGTACGGCGCCATGGCCGAGGAGCGTCACGGCCGCCGCTCCGCCCGCCGCGCACAGGCCGATGCTCACGGCGTGCTGCCAGACCGCCACGTCGTCCGGCGGCGGTGCGACGCCACGCCCCCGGGAGTCGAACCACACGTCCACCACATCACCCTGCCGGCTCCCCGCCGGGACGCGCGCCACGGCCGTGCGGGCCTCCCGGCCCGGCTCCGTCCAGCGCACCGTCGCCCGGTAGGCGCGCTCCCGGCCGCCCTGCACCGAGGGCAGCCGGTGGGGCGAGGCACCGATCACCTCGGCGCGGACACGGTGCCGTTCCGCCCGCTGCTCCAGGGCGACCGTCCGGGCCCCGTCATGGGCCCACAGCCCCGCCAGCACGCCGGCCAGGGGCGCACCCACCAGCAGCAGCAAGGCGACGGCCACCGCCGTCCACGCCTCCACGACGTCCGAGCGGCGCCGCAGCGGGTTGTGCCGCCGGCGCCGACCGCGAGCCCGGGTTCGCATGCCGACCTCCTCGCCGTCACCGGAGCCCGGGAGGCGGGACGGCCCGGACCGGGACCGGGTCACCGCTTCCCCCGCACCGCATACGCATGCGAGCGTCCACACCGGTTTCGTACCCCGTACGGAGCAGTTCGCTCACCTCGTGGACCGGCGCATTCCAGACGCACGGCCGCGGCGGGCGACCGGTTTGGACCAGCCGTGGAACCCGCCCGTACGTCCGGCACCACAGCGGAGCCGACCATGGCAAAGGGCCCCACAGCGGCGCTCGACACCCACTGGCGCGCCCCGGCCGCCCGGCCGCCCGGCCGTCCGGTCGCCGACGGTTCAGCCGAAGCGCTCGATGCGGATACGGTCCACCGGCTGGCCCGCCTCGACGAGCAGCCGTGAGGCGTGCTCGGCGAACGCGTTGGATCCGCAGACATAGGCCTCCCACCCACCAGGAGGCTGCTCGGCCAGGAGAGGCGCCACATGTGCGGCGGCCATACGTCCCACCCGCACACCCTCGGGGGCGCTGCGGGTGAACACCGGCGTCGTCTCCGTACCGAACTCCCGCGCGTAGATCAGTTCCTCGGGGCTGCGCGCGGACACCAGCAGCCGCAGCGGCACGGTGAGACCGCCCGCCCGGTGGTGGCGCACCATGGACATGAGCGGTACGACTCCGGAGCCGGCGCCGATCAGCAGCGCGGCCCGGTCGCCGGGCCAGGCGAAGAAGCCGCTGACCGGGCCGCGCACCTCGACGGTGTCGCCCGGCCCGGCCTCCGTGTGGAACCAGCCGGAGACCTCACCGCCCTCGACGTGGTCCAGGGTCAGTTCGATGTGCCCGGAGTCGTCGGGCGCGGACGCGATCGAGTAGTGGCGCTGCGCCACATAGCCGTCCTCCGCGGTGAGCCGCAGCATCAGGTGCTGCCCGGGCAGGTGCCCGGCCCAGCCGGGCACCGCGAACCGGAACGTGGCGGCGTGCGGCGTCTCGCGCCGGACCTCGGTGAGGGTGGCCGTCTGCCACACCGTCGCCGCCCGGTCGTCGACGGCGATGCGTCCGGGTACCGCGAAGCGGGTCGGGGGAGTGAAGGTGTCAGTCACCGGAGTACCGCTGCTCCTCCCACGGGTTGCCCCGCGCGTGGTAGCCGTTCCGCTCCCCGACGCCCGGCGAGTCGGGGTCGAGCCGGGTGATGCCGGCGATCCACGTGGCGC
>NZ_JBHYKH010000557.1:0-1455 GCF_042741275.1 Streptomyces sp. NPDC058964 | reverse complement strand
GCGCATATCCCTCAAGAACTCTCGGGTTCCCGCCACCCGCGCGGTTCGCCGTTCCTGGGGGCCTCGCGGCTCGCCCCCGTACTCCCAGGCGATCCAGGCACGCCCGCCGGTGAGATCGGCGAGCGGAAGACCGGCGGTGTAGCCGGTGTGCGAATAGGCCACGGCATGTGTGGCGGACACATGGGGCTTGACCACGCTGAAGAACGCGTCCAAGGAGACGCCTCCGAAGCGCATCCCGAACTTCGACCAACTCGTCACGCAGTGGATGTCGCCCTCGTAGGCCGACGCCGGCAGTGCGTGGGCCTCGTCCCAGTCCCAGGTGCGGGGCTCGGCCACCAGCCCGTCGACACGGAAGGTCCATTCGGCCGGGGTCAGGTCGGGGGTGACCTCGGCGGACAGGACGGGCCAGTCGTCGCCCGCGTCGTACTGGCCCGGCGGGAGTCCCGGATTGTGGACGCGGGGGCGCCCGGTGAAGCCTCGGGTGACGTTCATATTTCAACCGTACGCTGTCGTGCTGGGTGCTCCGTCCCAGGTCAGTGCGCCGATGATCGCGGTCGTACGGACTTCGGGCAGGCCGGGGAATAGCCGCCGCCCGCTCCTGCTTGCCGCTGAGTGCCGGGTCCGGCGAGGCCCGGCGGCGTAGGGAGAGAGAGGAAGCAGATGCCCGAGGTGCACGTCTTCACGCGGTACGGCGGACCGGAGACCGGGGCGCCAGGGGACGGGGACCGGCCGGTCCCCGGTCCCGGTCGGCTCCCGGTGGCCTTCCGCGCGGCGCGCGTGAACCCGGTCGACCGGAAGCAGCAGGAGGGCCGGGCCCGCGGCGAGAACGTGATCGAGGTCGGCGCATGATCCGGTTCCCCGCTGTCGCCGGCGACGTCCCGCACGTTCTCGACAACCCCGCTCTCGCCGCGCTGACCGGCCCGCACGCGCACTTCGCCGAGCGGCGCGGCCGTGTGCTGCGCTACCCGGTCGACGTCTCGCCATGGCTGGCCCTGCCCGCCGAGCCCGACGCGGACGACTGGGCGGACCTCGCGGCCCTGGCCGGGCCGGGCGCCGAGGTGTCGCTGCCGGGCTTCCGGGGAAGGGTCCCGGACGACTGGGAGATCATCTACCGGATCGAGGGCGTGCAACTGGTGGACGACGGTCTGGCTGCCACGCCCGACGTGGAGGCGGTCCGCCTCGGTCCCGCCGACGTGCCCGAGATGCTGGACCTGGTCGAGCGGACCCAGCCCGGACCGTTCCTGCCCCGCACCATCGAACTGGGCGACTACCTGGGCATACGGCGTGACGGTGCCCTGATCGCCATGGCGGGGGAGCGGCTGCGTCCACCGGGGTGGACCGAGATCAGCGCGGTCTGCACCGACCCCGCCTTCCGCGGCGAGGGCCTGGCGACCCGGCTGATCCTCGCCGTCGCGCACCGCATCCGGGAGCGCGGCGACACCCCGTTCCTGCACC
>NZ_JBHYKH010000556.1:0-5795 GCF_042741275.1 Streptomyces sp. NPDC058964 | reverse complement strand
CTGCGGTACTTGGCCGACAGCAACGACCCCGACGCCCTCGACCTGATCGAGGGTGCGGTGAACGACGGCACGACCCCCGTCGTGGAAGCCGCCGTCGACGCCGTCGAACGGATGCGCAGCATCGCCGCCGTCGACCGGGCCCGCGGCTGGGCCCACCGGCCCGACGCCCTCGGCGCCGCCGCCGGGCGCGTGCTCGCCTGCCGCGGCGGGGCCCAGGACAGCGACCTCGTCCTGGGCGCCCTCCGGGAGGCCGTTCGAGGCGAGGGGCCGGACGCGCCGACCCTGTGGACCCTCGTCGACGGCACCGGCCGCCTCGGCATCGTCTGTGCCGCGCCCGTTCTGCGCCATATCTACCGTGAGACGGCATCGTCGCATCTCCGCGGCCGCGCCGCCCGGGCCCTGGCCGCGACCGACCCCTCCTTCCCCGTCGGCTTCGCCGTCGAATGCCTGTGGGACTGCGAGGAGACCACCCGCGAACTCGCCGCCCGGCACGCCGAGACCGGTGACGCCCGGGTCGTGGAGCAGCTGCGCCGACTCGCCGCCGACCCGGCCGAGGAGGCCGAGGTCCAGACAGCCGTACGCAGCCGGATCGCACCGGACGGACCCGTCGCGTGAACACGGGGTGACCCGGGGGTCAGGAGGGCATGGACACGGCCTGACCTGCTCGGGTGTGCAGTACAACGCTCATGGGACGTTCCTCGTTCGGAAAGATCCAAGTTGACGCGGCCACGTCCGGCACGGCGAGAACACCCCTATGCGTGTCGTCATCGTGACCGAATCCTTTCCCCCCGATGTGAACGGCGTGGCCCACTGCACGCTCCAGACCGCCCGGCACCTCGTCGATCGCGGTCACGCTCCCCTCGTCGTCGCTCCGGCTCCCGCTCCCGGCGTCGGGGGGCGCCCGGGCCGCCCCGGCCCCCCCGGGCCCCTCCCCCCCCCAGCCCCCCCCCGGGTCCCCCCCCCACCCGCCCGGGGCCCCCGCGGGGCCCGGGGCGCCGACCAGACCGGCGAGACCGACTATCTCGCCGTGCCGCACCTCGAAGGAGACGTCGGTGAAGACTCCTTCCCGGGTCAGCCGCCGTACGCTCAGGGCGACTTCACCGGGGGTGACGTCCGTCTTCGGGTAGAGCTCGTCGAGATCGCGGCCGACCATGCGGCGGACCAGGTCGTCCTCGGTCATGCCGGCCAGCGGTTCGCCGGCGATCCAGGCGCCGTCCCGCAGCGTGGTGACGCGCTCGCAGATCCGGAAGATCTCCTCCAGCCGGTGCGAGATGAACAGCACCGCGGCGCCCTGCTCGCGCAGGGTGCGCACGACGCCGAAGAGGCGGGCCACCTCGCTGCCGGTCAGGGCTGCCGTCGGCTCGTCCATGATCAGGACACGGGCGTCGAAGGAGAGCGCCTTGGCGATCTCGACGATCTGCTGGTCGGCGATGGACAGGCCGCGGGCGGGGCGGTCGGGGTCGAGCTCGACACCGAGCCGCTTCATCAGGGCGGCGGTCGCCGCGTGGGTGGCCTTGTGGTCGATGCGGCCGAGGGCGCGGCGGGGCTGGCGGCCCATGAAGATGTTCTCGGCGATCGAGAGGTCGGGGAAGAGCGTGGGCTCCTGGTAGATCACGGCGATTCCGGCGGCGCGGGCGTCGCCGGGGCCGTGGAAGACGACGGGCTCGCCGTCGAGCAGCACCTGTCCGGCGTCCGGTCGGTGCACCCCTGCCAGGGTCTTGATCAGGGTCGACTTGCCCGCGCCGTTCTCCCCGGCGAGGGCGTGCACCTCACCGGGGAACAGCTCCAGGGAGACGTCCCGCAGGGCGCGTACGGCGCCGAAGGACTTGGAGACGTCCTTCAGCGCCAGCACCGGGGCCGGTCCCGTGTCGGACGGGTGGGTCATGGGGGCTCCTCGACGACGTCGGCGGGGCGGCCCCGCCGCGTCGTGAAAGGTTTCAACTGGATTGCCGGGACGTTAGGCATGGCAGCCATGTCACGTCAATGGGTCCGTGTCGAAAAACTTTCGATAGTTGAAGGTCACGCCCAAGTCACGGAAAACACGCTCGACCGGAGAGCTTGACACCCCATCGGAGGGCTCATAGCTTGCCGTTCTGAATCGTTTCACACGTTCAGTCGTTCCGACCGACATCACAGGAGCCCTGAAGTGACCGACCTCGCCGCGGTGAAGGCCGCGCTGAAGACCCAGGCCATTGAGACGCCGTCGTGGGCGTACGGGAACTCGGGGACCCGTTTCAAGGTGTTCGCCCAGCAGGGCGTGCCACGCACACCGTGGGAGAAGCTGGAGGACGCGGCCCAGGTGCACGCGTTCACCGGCGTCGCGCCGACCGTCGCCCTGCACATTCCCTGGGACCGGGTGGAGGACTACGCGGCGCTGGAGAAGTTCGCCGGGGAGCGTGGGCTGAAGCTGGGCGCGATCAACTCCAACACCTTCCAGGACGACGACTACCGCCTCGGCAGCATCTGCCACCCGGACGCGGCGGTCCGCCGCAAGGCCGTCGGCCATCTCCTGGAGTGCGTCGGCATCATGGACGCGACCGGGTCGCGTGACCTGAAGCTGTGGTTCGCGGACGGAACGAACTATCCCGGCCAGGACGACGTGCGCGAGCGCCAGGACCGGCTGGCCGAGGGGCTGGCCGAGGTGTACGCGCGGCTCGGCGACGGGCAGCGGATGCTGCTGGAGTACAAGTTCTTCGAGCCGGCCTTCTACACGACCGACGTCCCGGACTGGGGCACGGCGTACGCGCACTGTCTGAAGCTGGGACCGAAGGCGCAGGTCGTGGTGGACACCGGGCACCACGCGCCGGGGACCAACATCGAGTTCATCGTGGCGACGCTGCTGCGGGAGGGGAAGCTCGGCGGGTTCGACTTCAACTCGCGGTTCTACGCCGACGACGACCTCATGGTGGGGGCAGCGGATCCCTTCCAGCTGTTCCGGATCATGTACGAGGTGGTGCGAGGCGGGGGGTTCACCTCCGAGGTGGCTTTCATGCTCGACCAGTGCCACAACATCGAGGCGAAGGTTCCGGCGATCATCCGGTCGGTGATGAACGTGCAGGAGGCCACGGCGAAGGCGCTGCTGGTCGACCGGGGGGCGCTGGCTGCTGCGCAGGCTTCGGGTGACGTGCTGGGGGCGAACGCGGTGCTGATGGACGCCTACAACACGGATGTGCGGCCGTTGCTGCGTGAAGTGCGTGAGGAGATCGGGCTGGACCCGGATCCGATCGCTGCGTATGCCCGGTCCGGGTGGGCTCGGAGGATCGTCGCCGAGCGGGTCGGAGGGGAACAGGCCGGTTGGGGCGCGTAGGCGTCTGCCGGGCTCTGCCTTCTGCGGAGTGCGGGCCGGCCGTGGCTGGTCGCGCAGTTCCCCGCGCCCCTGAAAGACATGCACTCACCCTCGATTGCGTAAGGACCGAACGTTCATGTCACCTCACCCCGAAGCCGCCGCCCTGCTCGCCCGGTCGCACCGGCTCGGCGCCGATCCCCGTAACACCAACTACGCCGGCGGCAACGCGTCCGCGAAAGGCACGGACACCGACCCCGTGACCGGCGGTGACGTCGAACTGATGTGGGTGAAGGGGTCCGGAGGGGACCTCGGGACGCTCGCGGAGTCCGGGCTCGCCGTGCTGCGGCTCGACCGACTGCGGGCGCTCACGGCCGGCTACCCGGGCGTCGAGCGCGAGGACGAGATGGTCGCCGCGTTCGACTACTGCCTGCACGGGAAGGGCGGGGCGGCTCCGTCCATCGACACCGCGATGCACGCTCTGGTGGACGCCCCGCACGTGGACCATCTGCACCCCGACTCCGGGATCGCCCTCGCGTGTGCCGCCGACGGGGAGAAGCTGACCGGCGAGTGCTTCGGCGACACCGTGGTGTGGGTGCCCTGGCGGCGGCCCGGATTCCAGCTCGGACTGGACATCGCGGCCGTCAAGGCGGCCAACCCGGGCGCGATCGGCTGCGTCCTCGGCGGGCACGGCATCACCGCCTGGGGCGACAGCTCGGAGGAGTGCGAGCGGAACTCGCTGCACATCATCCGCACCGCCGAGGCCTTCCTCGCCGAGCACGGGAAGGCGGAGCCCTTCGGGCCCCTGATCGAGGGGTACGAGGCACTGCCGGAGGGCGAGCGGCGAAGGCGGGCGGCCGCGCTCGCGCCGTACGTCCGTGCCATCGCCTCCCAGGACCGGGCGCAGGTCGGGCACTTCACCGACTCCGACGTCGTCCTCGGCTTCCTGGCCCGGGCCGGGCACCCGCGGCTCGCCGCGCTCGGGACCTCCTGCCCGGACCACTTCCTGCGGACGAAGGTACGCCCCCTCGTCCTCGACCTGCCGCCGACCACGCCCCTGGAGGAGGCGCTCGACCGGCTCGCGGAGTTGCACGCCGCCTACCGCGAGGAGTACGCCGCCTACTACCGGCGGCACGCGGAGCCCGGCTCCCCCGCGATGCGCGGTGCCGACCCGGCGATCGTGCTGATCCCGGGCGTGGGCATGTTCAGCTTCGGCAAGGACAAGCAGACGGCCCGCGTGGCCGGCGAGTTCTACGTCAACGCGATCAATGTGATGCGCGGCGCCGAGGCGGTGTCGGCGTACGCGCCGATCGAGGAGGCGGAGAAGTTCCGGATCGAGTACTGGGCCCTCGAGGAGGCCAAGCTCCGGCGGATGCCGAGGCCCAGGCCGCTGGCGACGCGGGTAGCCCTCGTGACGGGTGCGGGCAGCGGGATCGGCCGGGCGATCGCCCATCGGCTGGTGGCCGAGGGGGCCTGTGTCGTCGTCGCCGACCTGAACGCGGAGAACGCCGGCAAGGTGGCCGAGGAGCTCGGCGGGCCCGACAGGGCCGTCGCCGTGACCGTGGACGTGACGGACGAGGAGCAGATCGCGGACGCCTTCCGGGCCGCGGTGCTCGCCTTCGGCGGCGTCGACCTCGTGGTCAACAACGCGGGGATCTCCATCTCCAAGCCCCTGCTGGAGACCTCGGCGCGGGACTGGGACCTCCAGCACGACATCATGGCCCGCGGTTCCTTCCTCGTGTCGCGGGAGGCCGCCCGGGTGATGGTCCCGCAGCGGCTGGGCGGCGACATCGTCTACATCGCCTCGAAGAACGCCGTCCTCGCCGGTCCCGACAACATCGCCTACTCGGCCGCCAAGGCCGACCAGGCCCACCAGGTACGGCTGCTGGCCGCCGAGCTCGGCGAGCACGGCATCCGCGTCAACGGCGTCAACCCGGACGGGGTCGTGCGCGGTTCCGGGATCTTCGCGGGCGGCTGGGGCGCGCAGCGGGCGGCCGTGTACGGGGTCGAGGAGGAGAAGCTGGGCGAGTTCTACGCACAGCGGACCATCCTCAAGCGGGAAGTGCTGCCGGAGCACGTCGCGAACGCCGTGTTCGCGCTGACCGGCGGGGACCTGACGCACACCACGGGAATGCACGTCCCCGTCGACGCGGGTGTGGCGGCCGCGTTCCTGCGATGAGCGCCGCCGTGAGGTCGTACGCCGCGGTCGACCTGGGCGCCTCCAGCGGGCGCGTGATGGTCGGCCGCGTCGGCCCCGACAGCCTGGAGCTGGCCGAGGCGCACCGCTTCCCCAACCGGCCCGTCCGGGTCCCCGAAGGGCTGCGCTGGGACGTCCTCGGGCTGTACGCCGGGGTCCTGGACGGGTTGCGGGCGGCCGGTGCGCACAGCGGTGACCGGCTCGACTCGGTGGGCATCGACAGCTGGGCCGTGGACTACGGACTGCTCGACGCCGACGGAGCCCTGCTCGGCAACCCCGTGCACTACCGGGACGCCCCCACCGCGGGCGTCCCGG
>NZ_JBHYKH010000555.1:5060-5801 GCF_042741275.1 Streptomyces sp. NPDC058964 | reverse complement strand
CCCGCGCCGGAGGCGTCGGTGCGGGGGCGGTGTTCGGCCCGGGTGAAGCGCTCGAAGACGCCGGGCCGGACGTCCTCGGGGACGCCGGGGCCGTCGTCGTGGACGTGCAGGGTCGCCGTCTCGCCGTCCGTCTCCAGGGAGACCGTGACCTTCGTGCCGGCAGGTGTGTGCCAACGCGCGTTGGCCAACAGGTTGGCCAGCACCTGCTGGAGACGGTGGGCGTCGCCGGTCACCGTCACCGGCTCTTCCGGCAGCTCCAGCGTCCAGCGGTGGTCGCGGCCTGCCGCACCGGCGTCCGTGACGGCGTCCAGGACCAGACGGGTGAGGTCGACGGGGAGGCGCTCCAGCGGGCGGCCCGCGTCGAGGCGGGCGAGCAGAAGCAGGTCGTCGACCATCTCGCCCATACGGGCGGACTCGGCGGCGATGCGTTCCAGGGCCCGGGTGACCTCCGCCGGGACGGGTCCGGGGTGGAGCAGGGCGAGCTCCGCATGACCGCGGACCGTGGCGACCGGGGTGCGCAGCTCGTGGCTGGCGTCGGCGGCGAAGCTGCGCAGCCGTTCCTCGCTGGCGTGGCGCTTGGTCAGGGCGTCCTCGACATGCCCCAGCATGCGGTTGAAGGCGGCGGCGACCCGGCCCACCTCCCCGCGCGGATCGGACTCGGGGGCGCGGGGCGGCAGCGCGACCTCGCCACTGGCCAGCGGGAGTTCACTGTCCCCGGGGGGGGGGGCCGCCCCCCCCCCC
>NZ_JBHYKH010000555.1:0-5050 GCF_042741275.1 Streptomyces sp. NPDC058964 | reverse complement strand
GGCGCGCGGGCGCCAGCCCCACCCCCCCCCGCGCCCGGGGTATCTCCCGCCCCCGGGGGCGCGCCCCCCCCACCCGGCTCAGCGGACGCAGCGACCACCGGACCCAGAGCGCGCCGGTGACGCCCGCGACGGCGAGGGCCAGGCCGAACACGATCGCGGAGACCAGCTCCAGGCGGTGGACGGCGGCCTCCACCGGTTCGAACGGCAGCCCGACGATCAGCACGTCCCGGTCGAGGCCGCGGGTCGCGACGACCCGGTAGTCGTCCAGCGAGGAGAGGTCGACGGTGTGGGGCCGGCCGTCGACCGGCACCGCGGCCAGCTTCCGCATGTCCGCGGCGGTCAGGTCGACTTTCAGGTCCACGGCGAGGTCCCCGGAGCGCACCAGCCCCTTGTTGGTGACCGTGCCGTTCACCAGGCGGGCGCCGAAGGTGCCCGTGGGCTGCCTGCGGGTGTCGCCGTGCTCGTCCCCGTCGTGATCGTCGGGCAGCCGGCCGTTGTGCTCCAGGCTCGCCGGGAACCGGGTGCCGACCTGGACGAGCTGCTCGTCCAGGCGCTGTGTGAGGAAGCCGCTCAGCTCGACCACCGCGGCCAGCCCGACGGCCGCGCAGCTCACCGCCAGCAGCACCACGAGACCGAAGGTGAGCCGGGCCCGCAGGGTGCGGGGGCGGGGCAGCCGCCGTACCGCCCGCGCGACCCGTCCCCGCAGCGGAGCCCTCACCGGGACCCCGGCTTGAGCACGTAGCCGGCCCCGCGCACCGTGTGGATCATGGGCTCGCGGCCGGCGTCGACCTTCTTGCGCAGATACGAGATGTACAGCTCGACGACATGGGCGCGGCCACCGAAGTCGTACGACCACACCCGGTCCAGGATCTGCGCCTTGCTGAGCACGCGGCGCGGGTTGCGCATCAGGAAGCGAAGGAGCTCGAACTCGGTCGGGGACAGTTCGATCAGGTCACCGGCCCGGGTCACCTCGCGGGCCTCCTCGTCCATGACCAGGTCGCCGACGGCCAGCCGGGGCCCCTCCTCCAGCTGCCGGGCCATGCCCGCACGCCGCAGCAGCCCGCGCAGCCGGGCCACGACCTCCTCCAGGCTGAACGGCTTGGTGACGTAGTCGTCGCCGCCGGCGGTGATGCCCGCGATGCGGTCCTCGACCGCGTCCCGCGCGGTGAGGAAGAGCACACAGACGTCCGGCTTGACCTCGTGCAGGTGGCGCAGCACGGCGAAGCCGTCGGTGTCGGGGAGCATCACGTCGAGGACGACGGCGTCGGGCATCAGCTCGCGTGCCTCGCTCACCGCGGAGGCGCCGTCGCCCGCCGCGCGCACCTCCCAGCCCTCGTAGCGCAGGGCCCCGGTGAGCACCTCCGCCAGGTCGGGGTCGTCGTCGACGACGAGGACACGCAGCGGAGTGCCGTCCGGCCGGGTGAGGGCGGGCCGGCCGGAGCGGGTGGTGTTCATCGCGTTCATCGCGTCTACCAGCATCGCTCCTCCGGGCCGCTCGCGGGTGTCCCCCGTGGCTCTGAGTTTCCTCTGAGTGGGCCGTGAGGGGGGTCGCTCAGAGCTCCCTCAGAGGTTCGCGCAGCACAGTGGCCGGGCGGACAGGAGAACAGCCCGCGGAAGGAGCTCACACATGACCACCCTGTACGGGCAGCGGACGGCGTCACCCGTGGTGCCGGCCCGCCGAGGCTCCCCGGCGGGTCCCCTGCTGGCCCTCCTGTGGGCCGGGGCGGCGGCCGTCGTCGGGCTGTGGTGGGCGGACACCGGCTCGGTGGTCGGTACGGCCGGATGGCTGACCGGCGCCGGGCGGATCGCGGGGCTGCTGTGCGGCTACTCCTGCGCGGTGCTGGTCGGGCTCATGGCCCGGGTGCCGCTCCTGGAGCGGCGGATCGGCTCGGACCGGGTGGCTCGCTGGCACGCGATGGCGGGCCGCTACACCGTCTGCCTGCTGGTGGCGCACGTCGTGCTGATCCTCGCCGGCTACGCCGCCCAGGACGGCGCCTCCGTCGTCCACGAGACGGTCACGGTCGTCCTCGACTACCCGGAGATGCTCAAGGCCACCGCGGGCACGGTGATCCTCTTCGCCGTGGGCGTCACCTCGGCGCGGGCGGTGCGCCGACGTACCAGCCACGAGTTCTGGTACTACGTCCATCTGCTCACGTACGCCGCGGTCTTCCTGGCCTTCGGCCACCAGCTCGTGCTGGGCAACGACTTCAACGGCCGGCCGGTGGCCACGGCCGCCTGGTACGCGCTGTACCTGGGCGTGGCGGCACTCGTGCTGTGGTTCCGGATCCTGGTGCCGGTGCGGCTCAATCTGCGGCACCGGCTGCGGGTGGAGTCCGTGCACCGGGAGGCGCCGGGGGTGTACTCGGTCGTCGTGCGCGGGCGGCGGCTGGACGAACTGGGCGCGCAGCCGGGTCAGTTCTTCCGCTGGCGGTTCCTCGGGGAGGGCATGGGCTGGACGTCGACGCCCTACTCCCTGTCGGCGCCGCCACGCCCCGGCCTGCTGCGCATCACGGTCAAGGCACTCGGCGACCACAGCGCGGCCGTGTCCCTGCTGCGTCCGGGCACCCGGGTGTGGGCGGAGGGGCCGTACGGGTCCCTGACCGCGGACCGGCAGACCGCGCACCAGTCGCTGCTGATCGCGGGCGGCGTGGGCATCACGCCCCTGCGGGCGCTGTTCGAGACGCTGCCCGGCGAGATCACGCTGCTGTACCGGGCCCGCACGGCCGAGGACCTGGCGCTGGGCAGTGAGCTGGAGGCGATCGCGCAGTGGCGCGGGGCGAGGGTGCTGTACGCGCTCAACGGCGCGCACGGGGAACGCCCGGTGTTCACCGCCGACGCCCTGCGTGCGGCCGTTCCCGGCATCGCCGCGCACGACGTGTACCTCTGCGGTCCGCACGGATTCGCCCAGGATCTGTACGAGGCGCTGCGCGCCGCCGGTGTGCCGGACCGGCGCATCCACCACGAGTCGTTCGAGCTGTGAGGCCGCTGTGCACGCCCTGAAGAAGAACCGTCCCCTGCGCCGCATCGTCCTGGCGAGCGCCGCCACCGTCTCCGGGATGGTGCTGCTGCTCTCCCTGAAACCGCACACGAGCCCCGCGGTGGCGGTCGGTGCGCCGGCGCCCGCTCCGTCCAGCAGTTCCAGCGCGTCGTCCGGCGGGTCGAGCAGCGGTTCGAGCGGCAAGTCGGCCACTGGCACGAAGACCGCCACCGGCGACACGGTGCAGACCCGCTGGGGCCCCGTCCAGGTGCGCGTCACGATAAAGGGCGGCAGGCTGACCGAGGTGAAGGCAGTCAGCTACCCGCATGAGAATCCGCGCGACCAGCAGATCAACAGTTACGCCATCCCCCAGCTGCGGCGCGAGGCGCTGGCCGCGCAGAGCGCGGAGATCGACACCGTCTCCGGAGCCACATACACGAGCGACGGCTACCGCCAGTCGCTCCAGTCCGCCTTGGACTCTGCCGGAGTCTGAACACTCATGCTGCGCGGCACGTATCTGTGGGCCAAGGGTCAAGTCCCCCCGGAGGAACCGTGACCACCACCATCGCAGGCGGACGTGCCGCCCGCCGCCAGACGATGCGCCGCATCCGCCCGCGCCGCTCACCTGCCGTACCGCTGCTGATCGCCCTCTGGGCGGGCGCGGCGGCCGTGCTGTGGCTGTGGTGGCACAACACGCCGTCCATCGCCGACGACAACGGCAAGATCCTGAACGCGGGCCGGATCACCGGCCTGCTGGCCGGCTACCTCATGGCACTCGTCGTGCTCCAGATGGCCCGGGTGCCCGCGCTGGAGCGCCGGGTCGGCTCCGACCGTGTCGCCCGCTGGCACGCGATGAGCGGTCGTTACACCCTCTGCCTGGTCTTCGCGCACATCTTCCTGACCATGTGGGGCTACGCGCTCCAGGCGGGCAAGTCGCTCGGCGACATCGTCCAGCAGACCATCGACTCCATCACCCAGCTGCCGGACATGGGCAAGGCCGCCATCGGCACGGGTCTGTTCGTGGTCATCGGACTGACCTCCATCGGCGTGATCCGGCGCAGGCTGCCGTACGACGCCTGGTACCACGTGCACCTGCTGACCTACGCGGCGGTGTTCCTGACGTTCTGGCACCAGATCACCACCGGCAACGACTTCGCCGTGGAGCCCACCGCGAAGACGTTCTGGTACGGGCTGTACGGCTCGGTCACCGCGCTGGTGGTGTGGTACCGCATCCTCACCCCGATCCGGCTGAACCTGCGTCACCGGATGCGCGTCGAGGCGGTCATCGAGGAGACGCCCGGCATCGTGTCGGTGCTGATCGGCGGCCGCAAGCTGCACCGGATGGGCGCCGAGGCCGGACAGTTCTTCCGGTGGCGGTTCCTGGCGCCGGGCATGCGGTTCAGCTCACACCCGTACTCACTGTCGGCGGCGCCCCGCCCGGACATGCTGCGGATCACGGTCAAGGCGATCGGCGACCACAGCGCCCGGCTGCGCGAGCTGCGCCCCGGCACCAGGGTGTGGGCCGAGGGCCCGTACGGAGCGATGACGGCCTCCAAGCGCAGCCGGGGCAAGGTGCTCCTGGTCGCGGGCGGCGTCGGCATCACACCCATGCGCGCCCTGTTCGAGACGCTGCCCGGCGCGGCCGGTGACCTGACCCTGCTCTACCGGGCGAACACCACCCAGGACCTGGCGCTGTGGGACGAGCTGGCGACCATCGCCAAGGAGCGCGGCGCGCGGCTGATGTATGCGGTGAACAGCCCGGAGGGGGAGCGGCCGGACATCTCCGCGGACAGCCTCCAGCGGAAGATCCCGGACATCGACCGGCACGACGTCTTCATGTGCGGCCCGCCCGGGTTCGCGCAGCAGGTGTACGAGGCGCTGCGCGGCGCGGGGGTGCCCGCCCGCCGTATCCATCACGAGTCGTTCGAGATGTGAGCGACGGGAACAACGGAACCTCCACGGGAACCCGACGGGAAGTCAGGAGCTCAGAAGAAGATGCGGAAGAGCCACCCCATTCGGCGCGTCGTGCTGGCAACCGCCGCCACCGTGTCCGGTGTCGTACTGCTGCTGTCG
>NZ_JBHYKH010000554.1:2573-5825 GCF_042741275.1 Streptomyces sp. NPDC058964 | reverse complement strand
CCCCGGGTACCGGGGGGGTGCGACGGCGCGGATCGGCCCGGGGGCGGCGCGGCCGGGGCCGGTGGGCCTCGGCCGCGTGGCTTAGGTCCGGGGCCCCGGACGTGCGGCTTAGGCCGAATGACCCCGCCGCGCTGCGGCCCGCGTCCGAGGCGGCCGGGGCGGTCCCGTCCCTACGTTGATGCCACCGCCGATCGGAAGACGGCGCGGACGGCGGCGGGGAAGAGGGGACGGTTGTCATGCCGGTAGCGATCATTACGGGGGCCTCGAAGGGGCTGGGACGGGCGCTCGCCGAGGCGCTGGCCGCGCGCGGCTGGGATCTGGTGCTCGATGCCCGGGGCGCCGACACCCTCACGGAGGCGGCCGCGTCCGCGGCCGGGCACGGCACGCGGGTCGAGGCGCTGCCCGGTGACGTGACGGACGCGGCGCACCGGGCCGCGCTGGTGGCGGCGGCCGGGAAGCTGGGCGGTGCCGACCTGCTGGTGAGCAACGCGAGCGCGCTGGGTGCCGAGCCGCTGGTGCGGCTGGCGGAGCTGCCCCTGGAGGGGCTGCGGCGGGCGCTGGAGGTGAATGTGGTGGCCGCGCTGGGCCTGGTGCAGGACGCGCTGCCGCTGCTGCGGGAGTCGCCGGGGGGCGCGGTGATGGCGGTGAGCTCGGACGCGGCCGCCGAGGCGTACGAGACCTGGGGCGGCTACGGCTCCTCGAAGGCGGCGCTGGACCAGCTCGCCGCGGTGCTCGCCGAGGAGGAGCCGGGTCTGCGGGTGTGGGCGGTCGATCCCGGGGACATGGCCACGGAGCTGTACGCGGCGGCCGTACCGGACGACGACGGTCCGCGGCCGGAACCCGCGAGTGTGGTGCCCGCCTTCCTGTCGCTGCTGGACGAGCGTCCGGCGAGCGGCCGCTATCGGGCGCCCTCGCTGCTGGAGGCACGATGACGCTGGCGCTGCACGTGCCCGGTGAGCTGTCTGCGCGGGTGCCGGCCGAGCAGCGCGGGCCGGGGCTGGAGCGGGACTCCGTGCGGCTGCTGGTGTCGCACGGGGCCGAGGTGTCGCACCACGTCTTCGGGGAGCTGCCGCGGCTGCTGCGGGCCGGGGATCTGCTGGTCGTGAACACCTCCCCCACGCTGGCCGCAGCGGTGGACGGCCGGATCGGGCCCGCGCGCGTGGTGGTGCACTTCTCCACGCGGGGGGACGACGGGCGGTGGGCCGTCGAGCTGCGGGACCCGGACGGGAGGGGCACCACGCGCGCGCGTAGATCGGACGGGGCGCGAAGCGCTCGTCGGAAGGATGGTGGCGGGCGACGGGCGGGAGGACCCGCAGGTACGGAGGTGCGGCTTCCCGGGGGTGCGGGGCTGGTGCTGGAGGAGCCGTTGAGCCCGCGGGGCGAGCGGCTGTGGTGGGCGCGGGTGGCCGGGGCGGAGGTGCTCGGGCTGCTGCGGGAGCACGGGCGGCCGATCCGCTACTCCTATACGGAGCGGGACCAGCCGTTGTCCGTGTACCAGACGGTGTTCGCGCTGCCGTCCGCCGACGGGGCGGGCAGCGCGGAGATGCCGAGCGCCGCCCGGCCCTTCACCGCACGGCTGGTGGCGGAGCTGGTGAGCCGGGGCGTGCAGTTCGCGCCGGTCAGGCTGCACACCGGGGTGGCGTCGGCGGAGGCGCACGAGCCGCCGTATCCGGAGCGGTACGCGGTGCCGGAGGCGTCGGCGCGGCTGATCGGCGACGTGCGGGCCGGGGGCGGCCGGGTGATCGCGGTCGGTACGACGGCGGTGCGGGCGGTGGAATCGGCGGCGGGGGCGGACGGGGTGGTGCGGGCGGCCGAGGGGTGGACCGGTCTCGTGGTGACCCCGGAGCGCGGGGTGCGGGTCGTCGACGGACTGCTGACCGGACTGCACGAGCCGGAGGCCTCGCATCTGCTGATGCTGGAGGCGATCGCTGGGCGGGTGGCGGTCGGCCGCGGCTACGAGGAGGCGCTGCGCGGGCGCTATCTGTGGCACGAGTTCGGCGACGTGCATCTCGTCCTGCCGGCGGAGGGCCCGCGAAGGGGCCTCACATAGCGGATTGCACTGGCAACTGTCAGTGAGGATTCCGGGTCTCCGATGTGAGCCCGCACATAGGGTGCGGATCACGTACGAACAGACATAGGAGACGAACAGTCGCGTCACGAACGGGGCAGACGTGCCAGTCTGTCCCGTTTTGCCCATCCCCGATCCACTATCGGGGATCGTACGTCACACCTTTGCCACAGGATTTTGCGGCCGCTAAGAATTGCTCCCGTCGCTCGACGCCGCGGGTTTCCCCCCGCGGCGTTCGTACGGGGCGAACCCCGGTCCCCCGTCGGACTGAGAGCGACTCCGCGCTATCCGAAGAGGTCCATCCGCATGCTCAAGAACACCACCGCTCGTACTCTCAGTCGCAGCCTGACCAAGCACCACAAGATCGCGATCACCGGTGTCGCCGCCCTCGGTACCGCCGCGATCGCCGTCTCGGCGATTCCCAGCAGCGCCGCGACGATCACGACGGGCGCCCCCGAGTCCGAGGCCCGCGTGGCGTACAGCACCGAGCAGATCAAGGACGTCAAGGGCGCGGTCACCGACCAGCTCGCCACCCAGACGGTCAAGGTCGAGGCCATAGCAGCGCAGAAGAAGGCCGCCGCCGACGCTCTCGCCAAGAAGCAGGCCGAGGCCGCCGCGAAGAAGCAGGCGCTGGCCCAGGCCGTCAAGAAGGCCACCCAGGAGCGCGCCGCCAAGGCCGCCGCCAGCCGCTCCGTGGAGCGCGTCGCGGCCAAGCCCGCCGCGAGGTCCTACGCCAACAACCTGGACGGCTGGATCCGCCAGTCCCTGGACATCATGAAGTCCAAGGGCATCCCGGGCTCGTACAACGGCCTGTACCGCAACATCATGCGGGAGTCCTCCGGCAACCCGATGGCCATCAACGGCTGGGACATCAACGCCATCAACGGCATCCCGTCGAAGGGCCTGCTCCAGGTCATCCAGCCGACCTTCAACGCGTACCACGTGCCCGGCACCTCGTGGAACATCTACGACCCGGTCGCCAACATCACCGCCGCCGCCAACTACGCGGCCGACAAGTACGGCTCGATGGACAACGTCAACAGCGCGTACTGAGGCCGGCGCGGACCTCTTTCACGCGTATGCCGAAGGGCGGCACCCCCGGTGGGGTGCCGCCCGTGGGGGGCGTACGGGCGCGGGTACTTTCCCATGAACTGTGTCTTTTTCACAAATACGAGCCCCCGAGA
>NZ_JBHYKH010000554.1:0-2563 GCF_042741275.1 Streptomyces sp. NPDC058964 | reverse complement strand
TTAAACCCCCCCGCACATATACCCCGCTTAGCCCCCGGGGCGCCCCCCCCGTGGGGGGCCCCCCCTTCGGCGTCGTACGGGCGCGGTTACTTGCGCATGACCTCGGGCTCGTGGCGGCGCAGGAAGCGGGCGACGAAGAAGCCGCAGATCACGCCGAGGGCGATCAGGGCGGCCATGTCCATGCCCCAGGCGCCCACGGTGTGGTCCCACAGCGGGTCCGTGCTCCCGCCGTCCGTCGGCGGGCTGATCTTGTTGAAGTCCAGCGTGGCGCCGGCCGCGGCGACCGCCCAGCGGGACGGCATCAGATACGAGAACTCGTTGACGCCGATCGAACCGTGCAGGGTGAACAGACAGCCGGTGAACACGACCTGGATGATCGCGAACATGACCAGCAGCGGCATGGTCTTCTCGGCCGTCTTCACCAGCGAGGAGATGATCAGGCCGAACATCATCGAGGTGAAGCCGAGCGCCATGATCGGCACGGACAGCTCGACGATCGTCGCGCTGCCGAAGACCAGGCCCTCCTTCGGGATCTCCCGGCTGGTGAACCCGATCACACCGACCAGCAGGCCCTGGAACACGGTGATCATGCCGAGCACGAACACCTTGGACATCAGGTACGCCGAGCGGGACAGGCCCGTCGCCCGCTCCCGCTCGTAGATCACCCGTTCCTTGATCAGCTCACGGACCGAGTTCGCGGCACCCGCGAAGCAGGCGCCGACCGCGAGGATCAGCAGGACCGTGGTGGCCGTGCCGTTCGGGACGATCCGGCCCGTCTGGGAATTGACGCCGTTGGGCAGCAGGCCCTTGTCGGAGTCGATGAGCAGGCTCACCGCGCCGAGCACGGCCGGCAGGATCACCATCAGCGCGAGGAAGCCCTTGTCGGACGCGATCACCGACACGTAGCGGCGCACCAGCGTGACGAACTGCGACATCCAGCCCTGCGGCTTCGGTGGCTTCATCGCCTGCATCGGAGGCATCTGTACGGCCTGCGGCGCAACGGCGTCGATGTCCGCGGCGTACATCTGGTAGTGCTGCGAGCCCTTCCAGCGGCCCGCCCAGTCGTAGTCGCGGTAGTTCTCGAAGGCGGAGAAGACGTCGGCCCAGGTGTCGTAGCCGAAGAAGTTCAGCGCCTCCTCCGGCGGGCCGAAGTAGGCCACCGAGCCGCCCGGCGCCATCACGAGGAGCTTGTCGCAGATCGCCAGCTCGGCCACCGAGTGGGTGACGACGAGGACCGTACGGCCGTCGTCCGCGAGGCCGCGCAGCAGCTGCATGACGTCGCGGTCCATGCCCGGGTCGAGGCCGGAGGTCGGCTCGTCCAGGAAGATCAGCGACGGCTTGGTGAGCAGCTCCAGAGCCACGGAGACGCGCTTGCGCTGGCCGCCGGAGAGGGAGGTGACCTTCTTCTCCTTGTGGATGTCGAGCTTCAGCTCGCGCAGCACCTCGTCTATGCGGGACTCGCGCTCGGCGGCCGTGGTGTCGGCCGGGAAGCGCAGCTTGGCCGCGTACTTGAGGGCCTTCTTGACGGTCAGCTCCTTGTGCAGGATGTCGTCCTGCGGAACCAGACCGATGCGCTGGCGCAGCTCGGCGAACTGCTTGTACAGGTTCCGGTTGTCGTAGAGCACCTCGCCCTGGTTGGCGGGCCGGTAACCGGTGAGCGCCTTCAGCAGGGTCGACTTGCCGGAACCGGAGGGGCCGATGACGGCGATCAGCGACTTCTCCGGGACACCGAAGGAGACGTCCTTCAGGATCTGCTTGCCGCCGTCGACCGTGACGGTCAGATGGCGTGCGGAGAACGAGACCTCACCGGTGTCGACGAACTCCTCGAGACGGTCGCCGATAATCCGGAAGGTCGAGTGGCCGACGCCGACGATGTCGTTCGGACCGAGCAGCGCCGTACCGCCCTTGGCGATCGGCTGACCGTTGACGTACGTGCCGTTGTGCGAGCCGAGGTCGCGGATCTCCATGCGGCCGTCGGGCATCGAGTGGAACTCGGCGTGGTGGCGCGAGACCTGCAGGTCGGAGACGACCAGCTCGTTCTCCAGCGCACGGCCGATACGCATCACGCGGCCGAGCGAGAACTGGTGGAACGTGGTCGGGCTGCGGTCGCCGTAGACCGGCGGCGCCCCCGCGCCACCACCGGGCCCCTGCTGGGCGTACGGCTCGGCCGGGGCGCCCTGCTGCTGCGGAATGGGCGCGGCCTGCTGCGGCTCCTGCCAACCTGCCTGCGGAGCCTGCTGCTGCGGCGGCGCCTGCTGCGCCCAGCCGGCCCCCGCACCCTGGGCGGCGTACGGCGCGGCCTGCTGCTGCGGCTGAGCGGCGGTGGCGCCGGACAGGTTCAGCCGCGGGCCGTCGGTCGCGTTGCCCAGGTGCACGGCCGAGCCCGGACCGATCTCGGTCTGGCTGATCCGCTGACCCTGCACGAACGTGCCGTTGGTGCTTCCGTGGTCGTCGATGACCCAACTGCGGCCGTTGAAGCTGACCGTGGCGTGTAGGCAGGATTACCTTGCGTGGTAGAAATAGAATTGTACCAGCGGTTTGGGTGCCGTGGTTTATGTACAGT
>NZ_JBHYKH010000553.1:0-5855 GCF_042741275.1 Streptomyces sp. NPDC058964 | reverse complement strand
ACCCGGCTCGAAGGGTTCGGCCGGCAGCCCCAGCACCTCGGCAGCGGCCAGTCCGACAATCCGGGAGCCCCGGTCGGGCAGCAGAGACACGGACCGGGGGCGCACCTCGGCCGCCTCCAGCAGCGTCCGCAACCGCAGGAGGCCGCGCAGACACTGGCCGGGCGTGTCCTGCAGAAAGGCGTAACGGCCCGTCATCCCCTCGTGGAAGCCGTAGGGGGAGAGCGTGCCGAGCACGGTCCCGCCGATCACGTACTGCCAGCGGCGCCATCATATAGTGGGCGCGCGGGGGCGGTGCGGGGCTGTGCCTCGCGGCGCACCCCCGGTCGGGGGCGGCCGCGCGCTCCAGCATCCGGTTCTGCCGGGCCCGCGTCGGCAGCCACATGGAGTCCTCGGGGTTCGGGAGCAGTCCGTGCTGACGCCGGGCCAGGGCGAGATCACCCGCCATGATCGCGTTGAACACCAGGAGGTACCGGTCCGGCCAGTCGGCGAAGTCCGCCTCGTGCCGGGCGAGTTCCTCGACGGCCTCGCGGTGGCGGCCCTCCCGCTCGTACGCCGACACCAGCTCGCGCACGACCCCGAGCCGGCCCGGGTTGCCGCGCAGGACCTCGCGCAGGGCGGGGATCGCCAGGAACGACACGTCCCGTTCGACGCAGGCGTAACCGAAGTCGTAGAGCGCCTGGGCGTGTTCCGGCCGCGCGGCCAGTTCCGCGGCGGCCTGCCGGAGGTCGTCGAAGCCCGCGCCGCCCGCGGCCCGGCCGACCACCAGGGCCACCTCGCCGATCGGCTGGTCCTCCCCGGCAGCCCGCAACTGGCGTAGCGCCCCGGGTATGTCCCCGGAGTCCAGGCACTCCCAGGCCTTGCGGAGTTCGGGGGTCTTGGGGCGGCGATTCCTGCGCGAGAACATGACGGAGATCATCACCGATCACGGGACCGCGCACCAACACATTTCCGCGCGGGCGCCGCCGGTCTCAGGGCAGCGTCTGCCCGGCCCAGATGATCTTGCCCTCGGCGGTGTAGCGGGTACCCCAGCGCTCGGTGAGCTGCGCGACGAGGAACAGGCCGCGCCCGCCCTCGTCCGTGGTCGCCGCGTACCGCAGGTGCGGCGAGGTCGTGCTGCTGTCGGAGACCTCGCAGATGAGGGTGCGGTCGAGCAGCAGCCGTACCCCGATGGGCGCACGGCCGTAGCGGATCGCGTTGGTGACCAGTTCGCTCAGGATGAGCTCCGTGGTGAACGTCAGCTCCTCCAGCCCCCATCGCGCCAGCTGCCGTGTCACGGAGGTCCGTATGCCGGAGACGGCCGCCGGATCGGACGGAACCTGCCACTCGGCGACCCGGCCGGGGTCGAGTGCGCGGGTGCGTGCGACGATCACCGCGATGTCGTCGCTGGGCCGCGCGGGCAGCTGCTCCAGTACGGCACGGCAGGTGTCCTCGGGGGAGTCGCCGGCCCGCTCCAGGGCCGTGCGCAGCAGTTCCAGTCCTTCGTCGATGTCCCGGTCCCGGTCCTCGACGAGTCCGTCCGTGTACAGCACGAGCCGGCTGCCCTCCGGCAGCTCCAGGTCGGCCGTCTCGAACGGCAGGCCGCCCAGTCCGAGCGGCGGCCCGGCGGGCACGTCCGGGAACTCGACTGCGCCGTCGGGCCGGATCACGGCTGGTGGCGGATGCCCGGCCCGGGCGACGGTGCAGCGCCGGGAGACCGGATCGTGGATCGCGTACAGGCAGGTCGCGCCGGTGACCGCCGCAGCTCCGTCCGCGGGTGTCTCGTCCTGGTCGATGCGGCCCACCAGCTCGTCCAGGAGGACGAGGAGTTCGTCGGGCGGGAGATCGAGGGCGGAGAAGTTGTGCACCGCCGTGCGCAGCCGTCCCATGGTGGCCGCGGCGTGCAGCCCGTGCCCCACGACGTCCCCCACCACGAGGGCCACCCGGGCCCCCGACAGCGGGAGCACGTCGAACCAGTCACCGCCCACCCCGGCCTGCGCGGGCAGATAGCGGTAGGCGATCTCCAGGGCGCTCTGCTCGGGCAGGGTGCGGGGCAGCAGACTGCGCTGCAGCGCGACCGCCGTGCTGTGCTCGCGGGTGTAGCGGCGGGCGTTGTCGATGGACACCGCGGCGCGGGCGGCCAGCTCCTCGGCCAGGGCCAGCTCCTCGCCGTCGAAGGGTTCGGGTTTCTCCGAGCGCCAGAAGTTGGCCACGCCCAGGACCAGACTGCCCGCGCGCAGCGGCACGGTGATCAGCGAGTGGATGCCGTACTCCACCACCTGCTCGGCGCGTTCGAGGTCCTGGGCATGCCAGCCGTGCGCCTCGCGCAGCCGGGCCTCGACCACCGGCCGGCCGGTCGCCAGACTGCGGGCCTGCGGCGAGGAGTCCACGAACCGGATGCGTTCGCCCACCGGGTAGAGCGGGGCGTCCCTGCGGACCCCGGCGACGGCCGCGCGGCACAGCGCGCTCCCGGGCCGCGGCTCCTCCCCGTTCAGTACCGGGTCGAACAGGTCTACGGTCGCGAAGTCCGCGAAGCGGGGCACGGCCAGCTCCGCCAGTTCCTCGGCGGTGCGGTTCACGTTCAGGCTTGTGCCGATGCCGACACCGGCGTCGTACAGCATGTCGAGGCGTTCCCGCGCCACCTCGGCGCGGCCCGACAGGGCGCGCAGCTCCGTGGAGTCGCGGAGTGTGGTGACGCTGCCGGGCGGGCCGCCGCGCAGGTCCGTGGGGCGCTGGTTGATGGCCAGCAGCCGGTCCTTGACGAGGTGCACCTCGTCGCTGGCCTCCCGCCCCGAGGCCAGCAGTTCGGCGGTGCCGGCGTCCAGGCCCAGCTCCCGCACATGCCGTTGCTCGGCGTCGCCGGGCAGACCCAGCAGGCGCTGCGCCTCGTCGTTGGCGAGCACCAGACGGCCGTCGCCGCCGACGATGAGCACGCCTTCCCGCACGGCGTGCAGCACCGCGTCGTGGTGCTCGTACATCCGAGTCATCTCGTACGGGCCCAGGCCGTGCGTCTGCCGCAGGAGCCGTCTGCTCACCAGTGCCGTCCCTGCCGTGGCGAGGGCCATCGCCACGGCGGCGGCGGCCAGCAGGAGCGGCAGTTGCTGGTGGGCGGCGCCGCCCACGTGCTCGGTCGTGATGCCGGACGAGACCAGGCCCACGACGGTGCCGTCGGCCGCCTTGACCGGGACCACGACCTGAACCAGGCGCCCGATGGTCCCGTTGACCTCCTCGATCACGGTCCGCCCGGCCACCGCGGGCGCGATGGTGCCGACGAACTTCTTCCCGATGCGGTCGCGTTTGGGGTGGGTGTAGCGGATGCCGTCAGTGTTCATGACAACGATGAAGTCCACCCCGGTCGCCTTACGGGCGGCCTCGGCCTTCGGCTGGAGGATCGCCGTGGGGTCCGGGCTGCGCAGCGCCGCCGCCGTGCCGGGCGCGTTGGCGAAAGTCTGGGCGACGGCGAGGGAACGGTTGCGGGCTTCCAGGTTGCTGTCGTGCCGCACCTGCAGGACCTGTGCCACCACGGCCGACACGACCAGCAGCAGCACGATCACCGCTTGCAGCACGAACACCTGTCCGGCGACGCTGCGTCTGCTCACCGCCGGCCACAGCCTCCCGGCCCCAGCGCGGCGCGGCCCGGTCTCCTCCTGCTGCCGCCGGTCGAGCGGTGCACGCGGATGCCCGGGACGACGGGGCGGCCGAGTTCCGGGCCGGCCGGGCAGTCGGACCATGTGCCATGTCTACACTGCCCGGCCCCAGGAGGCGAGAGGCGTCACACGAGGTGGCCGGTGGTGATCCGGTCGCCGCGGCGCGGGGTCAGCGGTGCTGCCGGGGTGTCGCGCGCCGGGTGGCGAGCAGCAGCGCCACGTCGTCGGGCCGGTCGAGGGCGTGCCGGGCCGTCGCGGTGAGCCGGTCGGCGACGCCCGCCAGCGAGCGTCCGTCACGGCGCCCGGTGACCGGTCCGGCCTTCTCCAGGGCCTCGCACAGCGCGGTGATGCCCTCGTCGATGTCGGCGCCCGGCTTCTCGACCAGCCCGTCCGTGTACAGGGCGAGGACAGCGTCCGGCTCCAGACGCAGTCGCGCCACCGGATAGTGCGCCTGCGGGTCCACCCCGAGGACCACGCCACCGGGGATCTGCAGGACGTGGACCTGGCCCTCCGGGGACCGGAGCAGCGGCGGCAGGTGCCCGGCGCGGGCGACCCGCGCCTGACCGGTGGCGGGGTTGAGCCGGACGTAGCAGCAGCTGGCGAACTGACCGGGGTCGAGGTCGATGAGCAGCCGGTTGGTGCCGCTCATGACCTCGTCGGGCGGATGGTCGCCGAGCGCGAAGGCCCTTACGGCGCTGCGCAGCTGGCCCATGGTGGCGGCCGCCTGGACCCCGTGTCCCTGGACGTCGCCGATGACCAGCGCCAGACCGTTCCCGGCCTCGACCACGTCGTACCAGTCCCCGCCCACGTCCATGCCCTGGGTGCCGGGCAGATAGCGGCCGGCGGTCTCCACCAGGGGATGCGCGGACAGCCGCTGGGGCAGGAGCGCCTGCTGGAGGCCTCGGGCGAGGGCGGCCTCGGTGTCGTAGCGCTGCGCCTTCTCCATCGCGTGCGCGATCAGTCCGGCGAGCGCGGTGAGGAGCGTACGTTCCTCCGCGCTGAAGCTGCGAGAACGGTCGAAGCCGAGTATGCAGGAGCCCACCGGTCGCCCGGAGGCGATCAGCGGCAGGAAGGCGCGGGCCCCCTCGGTGGCGTCCACGGGAATGCCCGGGTAGGCGGCGGACAGCTGCTGCATGGACTCGAAGAACAGCGGCCGGCCATGGGTGAGCGTCTCCACGCCGGGCAGATGGGCGTCGAGGCCGACACCGTCGAAGGGCGCGAGGAACCCCTGGGGGAAGCCGGTCTCCCAGGCCAGGTAGAAGTGCCGCTCCTGCAGCAGGTAGATGGCGAGGCGGCGGCCGTCGAAGGCGGGCAGCAGCTCCTGTGTGACGACCGCCGACACCTGGCGGGCAGTGACCGCGTCGGTCAGCGCGATGGCCAGGGCGATGGGCCGGTACAGCGGCGCCATCGAGGGGCCGACGGGCACGGTGGGCCCGGTTCCGGGTGCCTCGGCCGTGTCGGGGTCGACGGGCGTCAGGCCGCCGACCGGGCTGTCGACCCGGTTCGCCGGCGTGACCGTGCAGGTGATGAAGTCAGGGCCCGGATGGAGGGACAGGGCCAGCCAGTCGGCCTCGTCGTCGTCGGCCGGGCACCGCGCGTGGAAGTGCACGGGATCCGGTGACAGCAGGGCGCCGCGCAGGTGGTCCTCGTACGGCGGCCGGTTCAGCCACGGCAGCGCCTCCCACAGGGGGCGGCCCCGCAGGCCGGCGGGATCCCGGCCCAGCAGTCGTGTCGCGACCGGGTTGGCGTACACGATCAGGCCCATCCGGTCCAGGCAGAACACGCCCTGCGGAAGCAGGTCGGCCGCCCCGTCTGCGGAGGCGGCCGGACCCGGGTCGAGGACGATCCCGCTCACGACGGACTCCTCGGCCGAGTTCGTCGGGGGCCACAGCTCCAGCAGGCGCGGGGCGCCGTCCCCGGCCCGCACCTGCAGGGGCGTCGTCGGGGGCTTTCCGGCGGCCGTGTCGTTCAGCGCGCGCAGGACGCGGTGGGCGTCGGCGGGCGCGATGGCGCGCGCGAGTCCCTGCGCCGTCCCGGCGAGGTCGCCCGGCCGCAACCCCAGCAGGTCGTGCAGCCGGTCGTCGGCGGTCACCGCGGAGCCGGCCGGATCCCAGGTGAACCGCCCGACGCGCCCTGCGGCCGGGCGGGCGGCGGGCGGCCGTACGCACAGGGGCTCACCGTCCCACAGGACCGCTCCCTCGGCCCCGTCGGCGAGGCCGCGCAGCCCGGCGC